>NZ_JBIUWI010000024.1:0-33965 GCF_044743385.1 Pseudomonas sp. NPDC087639
GATCGGTGATGACGAAGACTCCCATCTGGGTTACTTAATCGAAGACTCGACCATGCAGTCGCCAATCGATGTCGCCACTGTCGAGAGTCTGAAAGAAGCGACTCGCGAAGTCCTGTCCGGCCTCACTGCCCGTGAAGCCAAGGTACTGCGCATGCGTTTCGGTATCGACATGAACACCGACCATACGCTCGAAGAAGTGGGCAAACAGTTTGACGTAACGCGTGAGCGGATCCGTCAGATCGAAGCCAAGGCGCTGCGCAAGCTGCGCCATCCGACGCGAAGCGAGCATCTGCGCTCCTTCCTCGACGAGTGATACCAGAACCCCCGGCCCAGGCCGGGGGTTTTGTTTATATGGCAGATTAAATTCCTCGCACCACCCCTCCCCCGCATACCCCGTCTACACTCGAAACAATCACCCCCGTGCCATAACGAGAGCGTTATGCCCAGACTGGCGTCCGTGCTTTTTTTGCTGTCACTGATGATCTGGACCGCAACGGCTGACGCGCTGACTCTGACCGATGAAGAACGTAGCTGGCTGGCGGCTCACCCGAACTTGAAACTGGGTGTAGATGCGTCGTGGCCGCCCTTCGAGTTTCGCGACGACCAGGCCCGCTATCAGGGCCTGGCGGCTGACTATATCGACGTGATACGCCAGCGACTGGCGATCAAACTTACGCCCATCGAGCCAGTGAGTTGGACGGTGGTACTGGAGCAGGTCAAACAGGGCAAGATCGACTTGCTGCCGGGGATCATGTCCACACCCGAGCGCCAGACCTACCTGTCGTTTACCCGACCCTACCTCGACTTCCCGATCGTCATCCTCGCGCACATCGGTGGCGCGCAACCGCGCAAACTCGACGATCTGTACGGCCTGAAGATCGCCGTGGTCGAAAACTACGCGCCCCATGAACTCCTGCGTACCCACCACCCTGACCTGAATCTGGTCGCCATGCCCAACGTCAGCTCAGCCTTGCAGGCACTGGCGACCGACGAAGTGGACGCCGTGGTCGGCGACCTCGCCTCTAGCGTCTGGAGCCTTCGCCAACTCAAGCTCGACGGCCTCTACGTCAGCGGCGAAACCCCGTATCGCTATCAACTGGCGATGGCCGTACCGCGCGATAACAAGATGCTGGTGGGCATTCTGGACAAAGTTCTGGCAGACATGACCCCTGCTGAAATCAGCAGTATTCAAGAACACTGGGTCGGCAACGTCCTCGACCATCGGACATTCTGGAATGATCTGCTTGTTTATGGCCTGCCCGGCCTGCTGCTACTGATGATCGTGCTGGCCGTGGTGATCCGCATCAACCGGCGCCTGAGCTCAGAGATTGCGCGACGCATCGACCTCGAACAGGAACTGCGCAGCAGCGAGTACCACTATCGGGGCCTCGTGGAGAGCCTGTCCGCCATCGCGTGGGAAGCGCGGATGAGTGACTTCACTTACAGCTATGTGTCGCCGCACGCAGAGGACCTGCTCGGTTATCCACTGTCGCATTGGCTGATTCCGGGCTTCTGGCGCAACATCATTCACCCGGCGGATCTGACCCGCGCCCAGAGCTTCTGCGATCACGAAGTGCTGGCCGGGCGCGATCACAGCCTCGATTACCGGGTGATCACCGCAGATGGTCGCTGCCTGTGGGTGCGAGACATCGTCAGCCTGATCGAACACGGTCACGAACCGGTGATGCGCGGGTTGATGATCGACATCAGCGAAACCAAGCGCACCGAAGAAGCGCTGCGACTGTCGGAGCAGAAGTTCGCGTCGGTATTCCAGCAATGTCCGGACATCCTGGTGATCGCGCGCTTGTCCGACGGCTGTCTGCTGGAGGTCAACAAAGCCTTTGAAGAACAGATCGGCCTCAAAGCCGAAGACGTCATCGGCCAGACCGCCACCGACCTGAATATCTGGGGCATACCCGGCGTGGGTCCGGGGCTGTTGCAGCGTTTGCAGGCCGGCAGCATCCGCAACCTGGAGATGCCCTTTCGTCGCAACAATGGACAGGTGTTCACCGGCCTGATTTCCGCCGAACCGTTCGACCTCGACACCACGCCAGCGTTGGTCGTGGTCGTGCGCGACATCACCCAGCTCAAAGAAACCCAACAGCAACTGCAAACCTCGGAAGAGAAATTCGCCAAGGCATTTCATGCCTCGCCGGACGGTTTGCTGCTGTCGCGCCAGAACGACGGCTTATTGCTGGAGGTCAACGAAGGTTTCAGCCGCATCACCGGGTTCAATAGCGCCATGTCGGTGGATCGTTCGACGCTGGATCTGGGAATCTGGGTCAACCTCAACGAACGCAAACAGATGCTCGACCTGTTGCACCGCGATGGTTTCGTCCGCGATTTCACCTGCCATATCCGCCGCAGCGACGGACAGATTCGGCTCTGCGAAGTATCCAGCCGCCCGCTGCCGATCGGCGAAGAAGACTGCATGCTGACCATCGCCCGCGACATCACCGAACGCCACCTGATGCAGGAAAAGCTGCAACAGGCCGCGACCGTATTCGAGAGCACCGCCGAAGGCGTGTTGATCACCGATACCCAGCAGCACATCAGCGCGGTCAATCGGGCCTTCACTGAAATCACCGGTTACAGCGAAAGCGAAGCCCTCGGCCACACCCCGCGCCTGCTCGCCTCGGGGCTGCACGACAGCGCATTTTATGCCGCGATGTGGCACCAACTGACCGACGAAGGCCACTGGCAAGGCGAAATTTCCAACCGGCGCAAGAACGGCGAGCTGTACCCGAGTTGGCTGACCATCAGTGCCGTGCGCAACCGCGACAAATTCATCACCCACTTTGTAGCGGTGTTCGCCGACATCTCCAGCCTCAAACACGCGCAGGCCAAACTCGACTATCAGGCTCACCACGACCCGCTCACTGGCCTGCCGAACCGCACGCTGTTCGAAAGCCGCTTGCTGATGGCACTGAACGGTCAGCATGAGAATGGCGGTCAGGGCGCAGTGCTGTTTCTCGACCTCGATCGCTTCAAGCACATCAACGACAGCCTCGGCCATCCGGTTGGCGACCTGCTGCTCAAAGGCATCGCCGTGCGCCTGAAAGAACAGTTGCGTGACATCGACACCGTCGCCCGACTGGGCGGCGACGAATTCATTATTCTGCTGCCCGGCCTGCAGCAAGCCAGCGATGCCGACAACATCGCACTAAAACTGCTCAACTGTTTCGGCGCACCGTTCCAGGCTGGCGAGCACGAGTTTTTCATCAGCGCCAGCATCGGCACCAGCCTGTACCCGCGCGACGGTTGTGACGTGGCCACCTTGGTGAAAAACGCCGATGCGGCGATGTATCGCTCCAAAGCCAAGGGCCGCAACCGCGTCGAGAGTTACACCCGCGACCTCACCGCCCAGGCCAGCGAACGCGTGGCACTGGAGCACGAGCTCCGCCGGGCCATCGAACGTGACGAGTTGCGCCTCTACTACCAACCGAAAATAAGCCTCGACGACCACAGCCTGGTCGGCGCCGAAGCTCTGATACGCTGGCGTCATCCGACATTTGGCGATGTGCCGCCGGAGCACTTCATCCCACTGGCCGAAGAAAACGGAATGATTCTGCAGATCGGCGATTGGGTGCTGGAGACCGCCTGCCGACAGATGTTCGAATGGAACCAGATCTACGAAAGCCTCGGGCCGCTGTCGGTCAACCTCGCCGGCGCCCAACTGCGCCAGCCGAATCTGCTCGGGCGCATCGAGCAACTGCTCAAGGAAAACCGCCTCAGGCCGGATTTACTGCAACTGGAAATTACCGAGAATTTCATCATGAGTCAGGCCGAAGAGGCCCTGGCGGTGTTGCACCAGCTCAAACACCTCGGTGTGCAACTGGCCATCGACGACTTCGGCACCGGCTATTCCTCACTCAGTTACCTCAAACGCCTGCCGCTGGACATCCTCAAAATCGACCAGTCTTTCGTCCGCGGACTGCCCGACGACCCCCACGACGCGGCGATTGTCCGCGCCATCATCGCCCTGGGCCGGAGCATGCAATTCACCGTGATCGCCGAAGGCGTGGAGACCCAGGCACAACAACAATTCCTTGCCGCCGAAGGCTGCGAACAGATCCAGGGCTACATCGTCAGCCTGCCGCTACCGCCGGAAGAATTCGCCGCAACGTTTCTGCGTATTGCCGTATCGGATTTTTCGGATAGCACAGCCGAGAAACCGTCGCTATAATCCGCGGCCTACTGAGGGCCTATAGCTCAGTTGGTTAGAGCAGAGGACTCATAATCCTTTGGTCCACGGTTCAAGTCCGTGTGGGCCCACCACTTTGAAAGCCACGTATTACGTGGCTTTCGTCGTTTCTGGCATCTGAAAATTTGGCTCGGCTGGATCGCACAAAGTGCGCTCCGTCCAAGATTCGTCCAATTCGGGTTTGGACGGACGGTTACGCCACTTCGGCAACCACCGGTTTCGCTTCCATGAGGCTGGCCAGCGGATTCAGATTGACGACCTCGGCCAAGTGTCCAGGACTGAAGTGAGCGTACTTTTGAGTCATGGCCAATGTCGCATGCCCCAGCACTTTTTGAAGCGTCAGAATATCCCCGCCATTCATCATGTAATGGGATGCGAAGGTGTGTCGCAGGACGTGCGTCATCTGACCATCAGGCAGCTCTAATCCGATCGCTTCCACACTACGCCGAAAGGTGATGGCGCAAGGTCTGAAAGGCAGAGCAGCTTTCAAACGCTCCTCCAGCCGTTTCGAGATGGGCACAGACCGGTTCTTGCTGGATTTGGTACGACTGTAATGCACCATCTGATTACGCACCTGGCGCGGTTGTAGCTTCTCCGCTTCGCCCCACCTGGCACCGGTGGCCAGACACACTTCAGCGATCAACCCGGCGTCTGAATCCCGCGTAGCCAGGTCGCCCAACAACTGCTGAATTTGCTCGCTCAGCAGGTAGGCCATCTCCGTTTCGTCGAACTTGAGTTTGCGCACTTTGCCCAGTGGGTTGTCGGCGTCCCATTCCCCCAGCCTGGCCAGCTCGTTGAATACGGCACGTAGGTACGTCAGCTCATGATTCAGCATGTTCGCGCTGATGGGCTTCGGATCCCCGCCGTCCTTGGAGTAGCCAGTGCCTGGCGTCGTTCTGGAATGTTTCCCCTCGGCACGCTCCGCGCGGTACTGCGCAAAGTGGGCTGACGTGAACTTGTGCGCTTTCGGGTTCCCCATCCGATTGACCATGTTGACCAACAGCGCCAGGCGCTGCTTGCCTGTCTTCAGGTTTTGTCCGTGGACGACATACCAACGATTGACCAGATCTAGCATGCTTCTACCGTCGTGCTTCGCGGGCTTCGTCACCCGCCCAGCAGCTGCCTCCCCCATCACTCTGTTGTGATAGTGAGTCGCTTCATTTTTGGTAGGGAAAATTCTCCGGGTTCGATAGCCGTAGCTGCCGTCGGGGCGGCAGTCCACTTCATAGCGGCCGTCAGCAAGCTTTTTTATCGGCATGTTCTTGCACCTGCCATCACTGGCCGATCACGGGACTTATCTGGCCCGCTTCAGGCGCGACCTCATCAGTCACCAACCAGAGCGCGTATTTCTTGAACCGGGGGTGCATGGTGACCTTCAGCAGCTCAATCGAGCTGACAGACTTGCTGCGCCCGTATTCGTAACCCTTCCACGTCTCGATTTTTACGCCAGTCAATTCACAGATTTCGGACTGTGTCAGTCGCTCCGTCAGCCGCACTTCCTTGAGCTTGCTTCCTAAATCCATGATGACCCCTTGATTTTGTGTATGTACATACATATTCTGTGGATGCAGATACATATCTGCTGCATATATACCCACGGAGCTTATCAAATGCAGATCACTATCGACACGCCCTACACCACTGTCAGGGAGCTGGCCCGGCGCTCCGGCCAGTCGGAACGAGCCATCCGAAACGACATCGAGCGCGGCCGAATCCTCATTCGTGAAAAGGCCGAAGGTTCCAAAGAAGCGGTGCTGATCAACATGCTCGCCTTGGCTATTGAAGCGGCTCAGCAGGCCGAGCGCGTCATGTCCGCATCGGCCAAGCGCTGAGGGGCTGGGGAATGCAATTCGAAGATATCTACCGCTTGGAAGTGGTCGAAGCCCTGGAACATGACAATGACCTGGACTTCAAAGACATCGGCACCACCTA
Source organism: Pseudomonas sp. NPDC087639 (assembly GCF_044743385.1). Taxonomy (NCBI): domain Bacteria; kingdom Pseudomonadati; phylum Pseudomonadota; class Gammaproteobacteria; order Pseudomonadales; family Pseudomonadaceae; genus Pseudomonas; species Pseudomonas sp. NPDC087639. The sequence continues at coordinate 6,137 of NZ_JBIUWI010000024.1, forward strand.
CTTTCAGAAAGGTGTTTGTCCAGGGTGCGGGGAACGCACCCTGTACATCGCTCGAAAGCAGCCATATCAGCTGAAGTGCAACCGCTTGAACCAATGCCAGTTCGAGGAAAAAACCCGAGAACGCTACAGCCACCTGTTCGAAAACCTCAGTGAGCGGTTCCCTCGTTCCGAGCTGAATCCAAACGCGACGGCCGACGCCTATCTACAGCGTAATCGCGGCTTTGATATCAGCAAGATGAAAGGCTGGTACGAACAAGGCCGCCGTCCGATGAAGGACGGCCAATGGGCTGACACTGTCCGGTTTCCGCTTTGCAATGGTCATTGGGAACGCATCATTGACGTCACCATGGTCAAGGCAAACGGGGGAGACAAGGCAGGGATCAAAAAGGGGATGGACTACAAGGGCGGATGCTGGGCGCCGCCAGGAATGACCATCGAGCCAAGCGATACCGTATATATCGTTGAAGGCATTTTCCACGCGATCGCCTTATTCCTTGCCGGCTACAAGGCCGTCGCCTCGATATCAGCCAATAACTTCCCTTGGGATCTGATCGAGGAGCACAAGGGTAAGAAAGTCCGCTGGGTCATCGCTCTGGACGACGACACCGCCGGCCACTCAGTCATCCCGAAGTACCGCAGCCAGTTGCACGCCAAAGACGAAAAGGCATGGGTAGCGCTCGCCGGCGCGGATCGCGATTGGGACGACGTTTACCGCGATGGCCAACTGAATGACGACTTCATGCGGGAAGCCTGCTACCAGGGCCGCTTGTTCGTGGCGGTCAGCGCCGCCAAAAAAGCGTTTCTTCTTTACCTCAAGCGGCCGCGTAGCTTCTTCCTGGTCGAATTTCAGAATCGTCTCTACTCCGCCAAGATCAACACCGACGAACTGAACAAGGATCTGGACGGCGATAACGTGAACGGCCACTGGCCGAAGTTCGAAAAGCATTGCGACATGAAGCAGGTGGCCAACTGCGTTCCGCATTTTGAGTACATCCAGCGAGATGCAATCACCGGTGACCAGCAGTTCTTTTTTCAATTCAACTTCCCTAACGCTGCCCAGAACTGCAAGGAGCCGCTAGCGCCGAACTCCATTGGCGACCCTCGCAGCTTTGCCAAATCTCTTTTGGAACGCACACCGGGCGGCAACTTCGAAGGCGGTGAAAAGGTGTTGGCCATGCTCCGCAGTAAGTGGCTGGACAACGCACTTCCCGACCAGCCTTACGCCAGCATGAAGGCGCCGTATTTCTACAGCCTCGCCGCCGGTTACCAGGCGATGGACAGCCTCGCCCGGGTATTCAGCATCCCCGACTTTACCTGGCACCAACTGGGCAACGGTGAAGTGTTCGCCGGCAGCTGGGCCGACAGTTTTTTTGGCGCCCGGGCGCCGCTGCAAATCCCCACGGAGCTGTTCGACGGTTACCAGGGCAACCAAAGTGCGATGGTCGCGGCCCTTCCCGGGTTACGACCAGGTGCAACGATCAACAACGGCGAGCGCATCACCAGCGTGACGCTCGCCAATGACCAGATGGCCATCCGATGGAAGACGCAATCCGCCGCGCTGTAGAGCGCCAATTTCCCGAACTCACCGGCGGCTACCACTTGCCGCGCTTCGCCTTGGTTACCGCCGTGGCCGACGCGCCGGCGGATGCCGGAATCTGCGACGACTTCCGCCCGCGCTACGCCGTAGACATTGCGGTACTCGGCGCCGACGACGAGCCAGACCCGGCCATACCGCCGCTCACTGGCGTTCCGTTGCCGCTGCCCACCGGTGGCGAAGAAATGGGCATCTATGCCTTTCCCGAGGAAGGAACGCGCGTAGTGGTGTGTTTCGCCTACGGCCTACCGAACAAGCCCTACATTCAATCAATCTTGCCGCACGGGCTGAGCATGCCGAAGGTACCCAAGGGCGACCAGGTATGGCAGCACAGCGGCGCCGCCCAGCAGCGCGTCGATGCCGACGGCAACTGGCTCCGCCAGACTGATGGCAAGATCCAGGATCTGGCGGTCGAGCGTGAAGTTGTAGCCCTGGAGAACCGCGAACAGTTCCAGAGCCACACGCAGACGATTGACGACCACTCGACCGAGTCGGTGGGTGGCGTTAAGACGATCGAGGCGCTGGGCGCGCTCAAGCTATTGTCGGGCGGATCCGCGAGCCTGGCGGCGGTGGATGATCTGCACCAGGCGACCGGCCGGGATCTGAACCTGGTTGTGGGGCAGAAACACAACGCCACGGTGGGTGGGGACATGCAGGAGCGGATTGAGGGCCTGCGCCGAAGCGTTGCAAGCAAAGAACAACGTCTGTTAGCGCCGAAGAACTGGATCGGCTCGGAAAGTGTGAATCTGTTCAAGGTGGTGTGTGAAATGCTCGACCTGCTGCAAGAGATGAATGCACAGCTGGCCACACATACACATTTGCCCGGTCCAACGCCGTCGCCTGCTGACGCATCGGCTTTTACCGCCAAATCGGCGAAGGCATTGGCACTAGCGACAAAGCTGAAGCCAATCACCCTTTAATAATACGTTTATATTTTCCGCTAACTTCCGCTGGGTTCCGCTGGGTTCCGCCACAAGCACTTAGTTGCTGTAGCTTGCTTTTACTTGGTTCTTCTTGCACATCACTGTTTACATGTGTTTACGTCTGTAAAGCATGAAACGACCGTTCGTCGGATCGTGTCACAACATATAGTGATACTTTATGAGGTAGACAGTTCTGTTAAACGGAACTCGTTTTTTATCGAGACCCAGAGAATACGGCGCTTGGCGGGGAATGACGTAGGTACGCAGGGAGCTGGCCGGGCGCCAGATACAACAAAGCCCGCGTAGGCGCAGGCTTTGGTGTGCTACAGGCTGCTCGCTATCTGGTTAGAAAGCTGTGTTAGGATTCGTCCTAACCACCCGAAGCTGTACTTCTTTGTTACCGGAATTTCAAAGGGTATGGCTCTGTGACAGAGCAGTCAAGCTAGAATGCTTGTCAAAATTCGTTAGTTATGATGTTTAAATAACATAATTAACGATTTATTTTTAACAGGCTTTCTACTGGCGTGCCGAGTTAACAGGTCGTGGGGGTTACTAAGCAACCTTCCTACTAGGAAAGGACTCCTACTAACCCGTTGAGCTTACTAATATGAGACTACTAGTAAACCGCTATCTACCAGAAGAGCTAATTCGAGCACTCCAAGCAGCTTATTGGACTATACGACTGGTAATTCTCGCACGCGACATTTAGCGCATCAGCCCAGGGGCCAATCGGCCCCTGGTTCTTTCTTGAGCTGCCCTAGCGTCGGCAGTCAGTCCTTCGCTTTATTCACCAGTTTCGTACCACGCCCCACTCGCAGCACCTTCGAGACGACGTTACGCAGATTATTGTCCACGATGCCGAGCAGGCGACGTCCTGTTTCGTCCGGACGGCCGCTGAAGGAGGTCACGTGGAAATATTCGTGATCGTCCGGCGAAGTCGAAGAAAAGTAGTAGTTGGAGACGCAGCACCGAGGCACGTCAGCGCGCACGCCGCTGACCGAATGCCAGGAGTACTTGTTCGTTTCCATCACCACAAGGCGGTTGCATTGGGACACGATCGTTTTCTGTTGTTTTACCTTCGGATCCCACAGCTCAAAATTGCCGCCATTTTCAAGCGACCAGTTTGGCGACACGTAGTAGAGCAGATTCAGGCGACGGTACAGGTTGCGCGCGCCGTCGTGGCTGTTGTCGATATGCGGGTTCAAAAAGTCGTCTTTGAACATCATTGATAGACCGCCAGCGTACAGGCTCGGATCCGGGACGATATCGTCCATCCCCACCAGTTGCGCAACCTTGGCCACAACCGATTCGTGCTGCATCGCGTAGGTGATGGCACTAAGGATTTGTGGGTAGTCGGAAAGATCCGTGAGCGTTTTTTTCTTCTCCCGGAATGACTGCCGATCAAAGAATCCATCCGCGTTGCGTGGAAACGCGTCATAAATCGCTTGAGCCATATCATCCGTAAGTAGGCCGTCTACGACGAAATGGCGCGTATGTGTACCTTCAGGATTGTTCCATTGCTGTTGAATGTCGGTACCGAGCTGGTCAAGACGGTTGACGATCAGCTCTGCGATTTGGGTGACTTCCATATTAGATCCTTGGCCTGGTGGCATTTTCGCGGCAAGCATTCTCCTCGAATCGGATCGCTGTATCAAAGTTGAAACATTTCCTTACTCAAGCCGACACCACCAAGACTGCGCGTAGGCGCAGCCCTCGACGTACTCAATGCCGCTCAGCACAAACCCTGTGACTGCCATCCCGGCGAGGGTGGCATCGAGCAGTGGGGGCAAGGGGTCTGGGTCGAGCGGCATACCCACCTCGACGCGGGCAACATTAGCTGCGCGACCAAGTTCACGGCAGACCGTAGAGTTGACCATCACGTTGCCCCGGATCGCCGGATAGCGCCGACGCTCTTTCGGATCGAGCGCTACACCGCGTAAGCGCATGGGTGTGACCAATACGTGCATGTTGCCCCCTACTCGTCTGCATCGAGGTCGAGCAGAGACTCGACGGCATAGGCCAGCGCCGCGTCCGCTAACTCCAACAAATCACCGAGGTGATCAGCATCAATCACATTGCCCTGGTGAAGCGCATGGGCTTGCATGAGTAGCGCTTTGTGATGGGCACCGGGCATTGCCAGCAACGCCACCTCATCCCGCAGCATGACTTGCCACTGCGCTATCGCGGACGACTCCGGGTTTACGGTTCCCGCAGATTCTCTATTCATCGGCCATGCCTACCCTTTCAGAGTACTGTATATGCAACCAGTATAACGATGGGCGAATCCCTCAACACCAACCGGGCGACTGACGGCGATCGGCAGTCGCTACGCTGCCCAGGAAAAATTCGGCTGCCACAAAAAAAAACAGCTGAAAAAGCACTTATCCCCCTCCCGCCGGCGGGCTTTGCATCGCAGTTTTGTGCAAAGCGCTTTCGGGGTGCAATCAGTTACTCCGATCAACAGGGCCAAGGGGATCGGTGGTATGTAGGACGTTTCACTTAGTGAAAGGTATTGAAAGCAAATGTAGACCTCTCTCAAAAACCCCGAGCTACTACCGGGGATAAGTGACGCCCACCGACCCCAATGAATACTGACCTTCAGCGCAAAAAATGGCCGACTCTTTGAATTTTTTATTTCCGAGACTGCTGTTTCAGCGCCCAGCAAACGCACAGAAAAAAACCAACCTAATCTGCTGAAAGCCTTGAAATCCGTGGCGTTCCCCGATTTATCTCGTTTCGTAAAATATCAAAAATATCTAGACTCACGACCGGCGATCAGTTGATGGAGAAATGGGAATGTCAGAGTTCTTAACCTCAGACGTAGGAAAGGTGGCGATCGGAGGTCTGATCGCAATGGCAGCTCAGATCCTGGTGTTTATTTTGGGTTGGATGAAGGAACACCGCGTATCAATCAAAAAACGGGATTTGGATGCGCAGTACCTTGGAATTCAAGTTGTTCTAGCACTGGACAAGCTGGTTAGCGACTGCCTGGAGGCAGTCAAAGATCCTACTGAAACCGATGCAAATGGGTTCACACGCAGCACGGTTTCAAACCCGGAATTTGCCTTACCCGTTGAAGGGGATTATCGGGCATTTCCTACTCAACTGATGTACAGCGTTATGTTCATGCCCAACCGTGTTTCCGCTATCAATGAAGGTTTAGATACTGCATGGGATCAAGCCTCGCCGCCTGACTATGATGAATACTATCGTTTTCGAGGAGAGGCCTTTTCGAAGCTTGGCTTACAGGCGATCACCCTCATCGGTGACCTCTGCAACAAGTACAAAATCCCCTTACCTGAATGGCCTGCGGGCTATGACCCCAGGAGACTGTTTCTTGAGGAGATCAAGGAACTGGACGCTTACTGGATAAGGCGAGGTTAACCAGGACGGTGATGGACGTAGCTTGAAATTTTTCCCGTCCAATGTCCGTCCAATTTAGACAGATTTCATTACGGCACATATACCCATAAGAAATCCAAAACTGTTGTTTTTGCTGGCTCTAGCCAATGAATGCTGGGTTCTAACGCGGGCTCATAATCCTTTGGTCCACGGTTCAAGTCCGTGTGGGCCCACCAAATTGAAAGCCGCGCTTAATGCGCGGCTTTTTCTTGGGTGATGGTTTGGTACGGTTTGACTTCGCAGGACGACTTCCGCGAAGGCTGTAGGCAAATTCTGAAGCTGTGTTTTATGGCGACTTGGTGCCTGTTGGGCATTTCTTTGACGGGATACTCTCCGGACATCGCTGCTGATCAGCGGTCGGGATTGGAAACCCGTCGAATCAAAACGCAACAGCCCTCTTTTATGGCTGCTGTGCGTGGGACGTCTTCGGACGTGCCGGTTCCTTGGTTCCCGGTTTTCCAACCTGCGCACAGCCGCCACCTATTCGCTTGGAAACGTGTAGGACGGCTCCTCGAACCAAGGAGTATCACCATGCCTGACACAAAATTGCCCCACCCTTCAGACCTGAAAACCATCGGCCTCACCCCCTTCATCTACTGCTCCAACCAACCCCTCTTCCACGTCAGCGCCGGCGTCCCGATTGGCGATGCTTTATCCCAAGCCTCCGACCTGCTGTTTCTGGTCAAAGCCTTCGCTGAAGACGCCGCCTACGACAAAAAAACCGACCGTTATGCCTGGGGCGCTTATTTCCTCACGGCGATGAGCAAAGCGGTAATTGATGATGTGGTGAAGGTCATTAGCTATCCAAAACAAACTTCATCGAAATAAGCCGAGTATCCGCGTAGCTTTTTCGAGTTTGCTCGTCGTCGATTCACTCTCGCTGTGGGTATATTTTCGGAAGATAACCCCGGGTTCTGTAGGAGTTTTCCGAAGCTATGTTTTCATTCAGTTTTCTACCTTGTTGGTTTTTAATCCGAAGAAGTAACCTCCGGACGCCGTTATTCGCCCGGGATTACTTTCATGATTGTGACTGCAGCGCCACTGATAAAGGAAGCGGCTGGCCAGCAGACATGGATCGACCTTGCTTTACCCGATCTGCGAACGCTGGCCAGGGAGCTTCGCTCAGCCGCAATCGATGAGATAAAAAGAGCTGAAGACGCAGACGGAGCCCTGAAAATTCTCTTGGCTTACTTTGGTTTCGTCGACGAGGCATTACTGGCTATCACCATCCTCACACCCATCGGAAACATTGCGGTCAGGAGAGACAAGCTCGCTCATATTGTCGAAAAACGCCCAGACTCTCGAGAGCGGTATGTCCGACATGCTATCGATACGCTAACTGGACCTTTCGAAGTTTGGCGAATTCTTTACGATAACGGCGAATATCGGTTGGCATTCATCAACGCCTACGAGGCAAAAAATGACATGCTCGTCGTGGTCGATGTCAGAAACGGATATGTTCTCTGGAACTTCATGCATGCGCCGGCCAGAGCAATGAACAAGCATCGCCAAGGCAAACTTTTATACAAGCGATACGTTCTTGAAGACAAAGAAAAAGGGCAGCTATGAGGCTGCCCTTGAGTATTTGAATCCTGATATTGGCATCCTCAGGAAATGGGATGAAGAGGTCTCACCTTACACCGATGTTGCAGCATCGCTGAGGTACCTACGTCTGCTAAAGCCCTGCAAGGCAGCAGATTTCGCGCTCTTGTCGGTATTTTTGATAAAGACACCTGGCAAGTCAACCCATTTTTGGATTGCATGTATTCAAGGCATTTGGAGCGGGCGAAAATATTCTTGAGGGTTACAAAACCATTCGATTATCCGCTCGCAAGCGATTCACTGGTTGAGCCTGTAACATGCCAAGTCTGAGACCCGCGCCCCATGGAGCACCCCTTGCCAGACATCCGCCCACCCGCGCTTGACGAAATCGACCGCCAGTTGATCGCAGCCCTGCAAATCAACGCCCGCGAAAGCGTAGCCATGCTCGCCCGGCAATTGGGCATCGCCCGCACCACCGTGACGTCGCGGCTTGCGCGGCTGGAAAAGGCCAAAGTGATCACCGGTTATGGCGTGCGTTTGGGGCAACGCGTGGTTGATGGCGGGTTGCAGGCGTATGTCGGGATCAAGGTGCAGCCGCGTTCAGGCAAAGAGGTATTGCGCCGCTTGAGTGCGATGGCTCAGGTGCAGCAGTTGTGTGCGGTGAGTGGCGAGTTTGACTATGTGGCGTGGTTGAGAACCGATTCGCCGGAGCAACTGGATCAGTTGCTGGATCAGATCGGGAGTGTGGATGGGGTGGAGAAGACGACGACTTCGATCATCCTGAGCAGCAAGATTGATCGGGGGCAGCCGGTTTGATCACACGTGGCTGAGAGGGCCTCATCGCCAGCAGGCTGGCTCCTACAGTGATCGAAATGAAGCCCTGAATCGTCACTTTGATCAAAATAATGGCAAAACGACGACACTTTGCGTCTTATTAACGTGTTCTACGCTCCCTAGAATGGCTGGCATCTTTTCCTATACTCAGACGCGTATTCCGCGTCGGGGCGCCAGCAAGGTCAGCCATGAACAAGAACAATCGCCATCCTGCAGACGGTAAGAAGCCAATCACCATTTTTGGCCCGGACTTCCCGTTCGGCTTCGACGACTGGATCGAACACCCGGCCGGTCTCGGCAGCATTCCCGAGCACAATCACGGCGCTGAAGTGGCGATTGTTGGCGCCGGTATCGCAGGGCTGGTGGCTGCTTACGAGCTGATGAAGCTTGGCCTGAAGCCGGTGGTTTATGAGGCGTCCAAACTCGGTGGTCGTCTGCGTTCGCAAGCGTTCAATGGCACCGACGGCATCGTTGCCGAACTCGGCGGCATGCGTTTCCCGGTATCGTCCACCGCGTTTTATCACTACGTCGACAAACTCGGACTCGAAACCAAGCCCTTCCCCAACCCGTTGACGCCGGCCTCCGGCAGCACCGTGATCGATCTGGAAGGCAAAACCCATTACGCACAGAAACTGGCGGATCTTCCTGCACTGTTTCAGGAAGTGGCTGACGCCTGGGCAGACGCACTGGAAGCTGGCTCGCAGTTCGCGGATATCCAGCAAGCCATCCGCGATCGCGATGTACCGCGCCTGAAAGAGCTGTGGAACACCCTCGTGCCGCTGTGGGACGACCGCACGTTCTACGATTTCGTCGCCACTTCCAAAGCCTTCGCCAAACTGTCGTTCCATCACCGCGAAGTGTTCGGTCAGGTGGGGTTCGGCACCGGCGGCTGGGACTCTGACTTCCCCAACTCAATGCTGGAAATCTTCCGCGTAGTGATGACCAACTGCGACGATCATCAGCACCTGGTGGTCGGCGGCGTGGAACAAGTGCCGCAAGGTATTTGGCGTCATGTGCCGGAACGCTGTGTGCACTGGCCAGAAGGCACCAGCCTGAAATCCCTGCACCGTGGCGCGCCGCGCTCCGGGGTGAAGAAAATCGCCCACGCCCCCGATGGCCGCTTCGCCGTCACCGACAACAACGGTGACACCCGCGAATACGCCGCCGTGCTGACCACTTGCCAGAGCTGGCTGCTGACCACGCAGATCGAATGCGACGAAACCCTGTTCTCGCAAAAGATGTGGATGGCGCTGGACCGTACTCGCTACATGCAATCGTCGAAAACTTTCGTGATGGTCGACCGGCCGTTCTGGAAGGACAAGGACCCGGAAACCGGCCGCGACCTCATGAGCATGACACTCACCGATCGCCTGACCCGTGGCACCTATCTGTTCGACAACGGCGACGACAAGCCGGGGGTGATCTGCCTGTCGTACTCGTGGATGAGCGATGCATTGAAGATGCTCCCGCACCCGGTGGAAAAACGCGTGGAACTGGCGTTGAACGCGTTGAAGAAGATCTACCCGAAAGTCGACATCGCCGCGCGGATCATCGGCGATCCGATCACCGTCTCGTGGGAAGCCGATCCGCACTTCCTCGGTGCGTTCAAGGGCGCCCTGCCCGGCCACTATCGCTACAACCAGCGGATGTACGCGCACTTCATGCAGGACGACATGCCCGCTGAGCAACGCGGAATTTTCATCGCCGGCGACGACGTGTCGTGGACACCGGCGTGGGTTGAGGGCGCGGTGCAGACGTCGCTCAACGCGGTGTGGGGGATCATGAAACATTTCGGCGGTTCTACACATAAAGAGAACCCGGGCCCGGGTGATGTGTTCAAAGACATCGGCCCTATCGCCCTGCCCGAGTAAGAGGAATCCCTGATGCGTGTAGCCCTTTACCAATGTCCGCCGCTGCCACTGGACCCCGCCGCCAACCTGCAACGCCTGCATCAGTTGGCGATGGAGGCCAAGGGCGCCGACCTGCTGGTGCTGCCGGAAATGTTCATGACCGGCTACAACATCGGCGCCGAGGCGGTCAGCACTTTGGCCGAGGTTTACAACGGTGAATGGGCTCAGCAGATCGGCCGGATCGCCAAGTCTGCCGGCCTGGCGATTGTTTACGGATACCCCGAGCGTACTGCTGACGGGCAGATCTACAACGCCGTGCAGTTGATCGACTCGCACGGCGAACGCCTGTGCAATTACCGCAAGACGCATCTGTTCGGCGATCTGGATCGGTCGATGTTCAGCCCCGGCGAAGACGCATTCCCCGTGGTTGAACTCAATGGCTGGAAGCTCGGTTTCCTGATCTGCTACGACCTGGAATTCCCGGAAAACACCCGACGTCTGGCCCTGGCAGGCGCCGAGCTGATTCTGGTGCCGACGGCGAACATGATCCCGTTCGATTTCGTCGCTGACGTCACCGTCCGCTCACGCGCCTTCGAAAACCAATGCTACGTGGCCTACGCCAACTACTGCGGCCATGAAGGCGATATCCACTATTGCGGGCAAAGCAGTATCGCTGCGCCGGACGGCAGCCGTATTGCTCAGGCCGGACTGGATGAAGCGCTGATCGTCGGCGAGCTCGATCGGCAGTTGATGGTCGACTCCCGTGCAGCCAATCGCTACCTCAGCGACCGTCGCCCCGAGCTTTACGGCGCGCTGAACAAGCGCTAATCCGCTAGCATTGGCACTTCACTGTTCTGGAAGTGCCCATGCCCGCGCCGACCCACCCTCGTCCCCACACTGAAACCCTGGCTAATGGCTTGCGCGTGACCCTGCGTCATGTACCGGAGCTCAAGCGCAGCGCCGCCGCTTTACGGGTGGCCGCTGGCAGCCATGACGTGCCGTTGGCGTGGCCGGGGCTGGCGCACTTCCTCGAGCATTTGCTGTTTCTCGGTACTGAGCGTTTTCCTGCGAATGAAGGGCTGATGGCCTACGTGCAGCGTCATGGCGGGCAGGTGAATGCCAGCACTCGGGAGCGCACCACTGACTTTTTCTTTGAGTTGCCGGCGCAGTCTTTCGGTGCAGGGCTTGTACGTCTGTCGGACATGCTCGCCAACCCGCGTATGAATCCGGACGATCAGTTGCGGGAACGGGAAGTGTTGCAGGCGGAATTCGTCGCCTGGTCGCAAGATCCGACGGCTCAGCGGCAGTTTGCGTTGTACGAGGGATTGTCGGCGGAACATCCGTTGCGCGGTTTTCACGCTGGGAACCGCGACACGCTGCAAGTCGAGCAACCGTCGTTTCAGCTGGCGCTGACGGATTTCCATCAGCGCTTCTATCGCACCGGGCAAATGACGCTGAGCCTGGTTGGGCCGCAGCGTGTTGACGAGTTGCGCAGCTTGGCAGAGCAATTTGCTGCGATGCTGCCGGTTGGGGATAAAACACCGCAGGCAGCCACCTCGCCATTGGCGCTGAAAAGTTATCAACAGGTCGGCGAGCAGTACTGCAATTTGTTGTTTGCCTTCGACGCGTTGCCCGACGCCTCTGCCGAGGCAATGGCGTTTCTCTGTCATTGGCTCAACAGCGCCAAACCGGGTGGTTTGCTCGCGTACTTACAGGCCAGAAATCTGGCCGACAGCTTGAAAGCAGCGCCGCTGTATCACTTCTCCCGGCAAGCCTTGTTGCATCTGCAGTTCAGCGCGCCTGCCGGATCGTTGTGCGCGATTGGCGAACAAGTGCGCGATTGGCTGAGTTTCTTTGCACGGCAGGATTGGGCGCCGCTGCGTAAGGAATACGCAGCCCTGCTTCAGCGTCAGCAGCAAGTCAGCGGCGCGTTGCAGCTGGCGCGTATCGATATCGAACGGCTCGAAAGTGGCCTGACCGACGCCGGCGTGTCGGCCCTCAAGCAAATCCTTGGTGAAATCGGCACTGTGGATAACTTCAGCAGCCACTGGCGCCTGCCTGAAGCCAATCCGTTCTTGCGTGCGAATGAACCACTGGCCAACGCCGGGTTGATCCGTGGCCAGACCAGCGCCCACCGTGGGTTGCGCACGTTCGCTCAGGATCGTTCGCGCGGCCGTCGCGAACGCTCGCCCATGCAGTTCAGTCAGGCATTGCCGGACAACGGTGATGAAGGCGCGATTTATCTGCGCTGGCAATTGGAGACAGCAGCCAATGCTGATCTGCAAGCGCAACTGCATCGCAGCCTTCGGGAAACTCAGGACGACGCACGTCAGGCCGGGGTCGAGTTGTCGCTCGGCACAACCGGCAATCAATGGCTGCTGAAACTCACCGGCCTGCAAGAGCCGATGCCCATCGTCCTGGAGCATGCACTGAAATGTCTGACGCAAATTGACGCCGATGCCGTGCGAGGCGAGCCAGAAACGCCGTTGATGCCGATCCGCCAGTTGCTCAAGGCGCTGCCGGTACATTGTTTGGCCTCAACGCCAACTTGCGCCGATGCCAATCATCTGTGGACAACTTCCCGCTGGGATGGCCTGGCGCTGGGCCTCAGCGCGCAAACCCAATCTGCCATGGGGCTGGCCCTGAGCCGTATTCCTGGCATCCCTGATAATCAATTGCCTGCTCCGTCGACCATCAACGGCCAACACCTGTGGAGCCACATCGACACCGCGTCCAGCGAACACTCGCTGCTGCTGTTCTGCCCGACCGCCAGCCGCGAAATCGCCGACGAAGCTGCATGGCGCCTGCTGGCGCAGCTGTGCCAGACGCCGTTCTATCAGCGCCTGCGCGTCGAATTGCAGTTGGGTTACGCGGTGTTCAGTGGTGTGCGGCAAATGCACGGGCAGACCGGGTTGCTGTTCGGCGTGCAATCGCCAACAGCCACACCGGAAGCATTGCTCGGGCAAATTCAGCAATTCCTCCAAGGCATTCCGGCGCTGATTGAAACCCTGGATGGCACCAGCCTCAGCCAACAACGCCAGGCGCTCGCAGATCAATTCAATGACGCAAATCTGTCGACCAAAGACTCGGCCGAATTGCTTTGGCAGGCGAAGCTCGCTGGCCACTCGTCGGATTATCTGCCGCAATGGGTCGCCGCGATTGGCCAACTGGATCGTCCGGCATTGCTGGCAGCCGCACAGCGCTTAAACAACGCCGAAGGTGGCTGGCTCTGCCTGGCCAGCGACGCTATGCCCGGCGAACCATGGCAAGCGGCAAACTGATCATTACTCAGGCTGCAAGGAGCTTTCTCAAAGATTCACAGGCAATCATGTTGAAATTTTGAGTAACATAGCCGCCTAACTATTTGGAACATCCCTGCGCTGCCGTGGACTATACCTATGGACAGCGCTATCCCACCCACCCGAAGGAGACACCCTATGTCCTGGACAAAACCGGCTTACACCGACCTGCGTATCGGCTTCGAAGTCACCATGTACTTCGCCAGCCGCTGAGTTCTGCCCACGCAGACTTGCAGTGCAACGCCTCGGCTCGCCGGGGCGTTTTATTTTCAGCGTTGAAATGATGGAGCGTTCATGTTCGTCCAGATTCTGGGTTCGGCCGCCGGTGGCGGTTTTCCGCAGTGGAATTGCAACTGCGTCAATTGCGCCGGTTTTCGCGACGGCAGCCTGAATGCCAAGGCCCGCACTCAATCGTCCATCGCCATTTCCGATGACGGCGTGAACTGGGTGCTGTGCAACGCCTCGCCAGACATCCGCGCGCAACTGCAGAACTTCGCTCCGATGCAACCGGGCCGTGCGCTGCGCGATACCGGTATCAGCGCGATCATCCTGATGGATAGCCAGATCGACCACACCACGGGCCTGCTCAGCCTGCGCGAAGGCTGCCCGCATCAGGTCTGGTGCACGGACATGGTTCACGAAGACCTGAGCACCGGTTTCCCGCTGTTCACCATGCTCAAACACTGGAACGGTGGGCTGGACTGGAACCGTATCGAACTCGATCAAAGCTTCACCGTCGCCGCGTGCCCGAACCTGCGTTTCACTCCCCTGCCCTTGCGCAGTGCCGCGCCGCCGTATTCGCCGCACCGCTTCGATCCGCACCCGGGCGACAACATCGGCCTGATCGTCGAAGACCTGAAGACCGGCGGCAAACTGTTCTATGCGCCTGGGCTGGGCAAGGTTGACGCGCCACTGCTGGAAATCATGGCCGGCAGCGATTGCGTGCTGGTGGACGGCACAATGTGGGACGACGATGAAATGCAGCGCCGTGGCGTCGGCACCCGCACCGGTCGCGAGATGGGCCATCTGGCGCAGAACGGCCCTGGCGGCATGCTCGAAGTGCTGGAACAGCTTCCCGAGCAACGCAAGGTGCTTATCCACATCAACAACACCAACCCGATTCTCGACGAGGATTCGCCGGAGCGCGCGGAACTGGCGCGGCGTGATGTTGAAGTGGCGTATGACGGCATGAGTATTGTGCTGTAGCTGATGGCCTCATCGCTGGCAAGCCAGCTCCCACAGGGTTCTGTGGCGTACACAAAAACTGTGGGAGCTGGCTCGCCAGCGATGACGTCCGAATAGACACAAGTGATTCCAACGGTTGTTCCCCGGAGAACCGCAATGACCGACCAACCGATGTCCCTCGCCGAATTCGAAGCGGCCCTGCGCGCCAAAGGCGCCTACTACCACATCCATCACCCGTACCACGTGGCGATGTATCAGGGCCGCGCCACCCGCGAACAGATTCAGGGCTGGGTCGCCAACCGCTTCTACTATCAGGTGAACATTCCCCTGAAAGACGCGGCGATCCTCGCCAACTGCCCGGATCGCGAAATCCGTCGCGAGTGGATTCAGCGCTTGCTCGACCACGACGGCGCCCCGGGTGAAGACGGCGGCATCGAAGCCTGGCTGCGCCTGGGTCAAGCGGTCGGCCTCGACCCGGATCAATTGCGCTCCCAGGAACTGGTGCTGCCCGGCGTACGCTTCGCCGTCGATGCCTACGTCAACTTCGCCCGCCGCGCCAGTTGGCAGGAAGCTGCCAGCAGCTCGTTGACCGAACTGTTCGCGCCGCAGATCCACCAGTCACGCCTCGATAGCTGGCCGCAGCATTACCCGTGGATCGACCCGGCCGGTTACGAATATTTCCGCACCCGCCTCGGTCAGGCGCGCCGCGATGTCGAGCATGGCTTGGCGATCACGCTGGAGCACTACAAGACGCGCGATGGCCAGGAGCGCATGCTGGAAATTCTCCAGTTCAAACTGGACATCCTTTGGAGCATGCTCGACGCCATGAGCATGGCCTACGAGCTGAACCGCCCTCCGTACCACAGCGTGACCGAACAACGGGTCTGGCATAAAGGAATCACCTTATGAGTTTCGATCGCAGCAAGACCCCGACCTGGCGTACCGGCTACCGTTACCAGTACGAACCGGCGCAAAAAGGCCACGTGCTGCTGTACCCCGAAGGCATGATCAAACTCAACGAAAGCGCTGCGCTGATCGGCGGTTTGATCGACGGTGAGCGCGATGTCGCGGCGATCATTGCCGAACTCGACAAACAGTTCCCCGGCGTGCCTGAACTCGGTGAAGACATCGAGCAATTCATGGAGGTTGCCCGTGCGCAGCACTGGATCGAACTTGCCTGATTCGTCGGTGAGAATGCCGCCCAAGCCTGAGGTCGGCCTGCCGCTGTGGTTGCTCGCCGAGCTGACTTACCGCTGCCCGCTGCAATGCCCGTACTGCTCCAATCCACTGGATTTTGCCGAGCAGGGCAAAGAGCTGAGCACCGAGCAGTGGATCAAGGTATTCCGCGAGGCGCGGGAGATGGGCGCGGCGCAACTGGGCTTTTCCGGTGGTGAGCCGCTGGTGCGCCAGGATCTCGCTGAACTGATCGGCGAGGCGCGCAAGCTCGGTTTTTACACCAACCTGATCACCTCGGGCATCGGCCTCACCGAGCAGAAAATCAGCGACTTCAAGAAGGCTGGTCTCGATCACATCCAGATCAGTTTCCAAGCCAGTGACGAGCAAGTGAACAACCTGCTCGCCGGCTCGAAAAAGGCTTTCGCGCAGAAGCTGGAAATGGCTCGCGCGGTAAAGGCCCATGGCTATCCGATGGTGCTGAACTTCGTTACTCATCGGCACAACATCGACAAGATCGACCGCATCATCGAGCTGTGCATTGCGCTCGAGGCGGATTTCGTCGAACTCGCCACCTGCCAGTTCTACGGCTGGGCGCAGCTCAACCGAGTCGGTCTGTTGCCGACCAAGGAACAGTTGGTGCGCGCCGAACGCATCACCAACGAATACCGCGCCAAACTGGAAGCCGAAGGGCATCCGTGCAAGCTGATTTTCGTCACCCCGGACTACTACGAAGAACGCCCGAAAGCCTGCATGAACGGCTGGGGCAGCATCTTTCTGACAGTCACCCCGGACGGCACTGCCCTGCCCTGTCATGGCGCCCGACAGCTGCCGGTACAATTTCCCAACGTGCGCGACCACAGCATGCAGCACATCTGGTACGACTCGTTCGGCTTCAACCGCTTTCGCGGTTACGACTGGATGCCCGAGCCTTGCCGCTCCTGCGACGAGAAAGAAAAGGACTTCGGCGGCTGTCGCTGCCAGGCGTTCATGCTCACGGGGGACGCGAGCAACGCTGACCCGGTGTGCAGCAAATCCGAACAGCACGGCGTGATTCTCAAGGCCCGCGAGGAAGCCGAACACGCTACTCAAACCATCGAACAACTGGCCTTCCGTAATGAACGAAACTCGCGCCTCATCGCTAAAGGCTGAGCCTTTCAGCGCCGCTCAAGCCGTCGCCGCCGGGATGGATTTCGCCGAACTGCAACTCGGTGCCAACGGTTTGTTCTGGAATGAATATCGTCCCGAAGATGCCGCGTGCCGGATCTGGCACTGGCGTGACGGCGTGGCGAAATGTCTGACGCCGGCCGGTTTCAGCGTGCGCAGTCGGGTGTACGAATATGGCGGTGGCGCGTTTTGTCTGACGCCTGACGGGGTAGTTTTCGTCGGCGAGGCGGATCAGCAACTGTATCGGCAAACGCTGGATGGCGAGCCTGAGGCGCTGACGTCGGGCGAGTGCCGTTATGGCGATCTGCATTTTGCCGATGGCCAGGTGTTGGCGGTTGAGGAACAACATGACACGCATCGGCTGGTGGCGATTGATCTGGCTGACGGCAAGCGTCATCTGCTGGCCGAAGGGGCGGACTTTTACGCCGCACCGACGGTAAGTCCTGATGGCCAGCGTCTGGCGTGGATCGAGTGGAGCCGCCCGCATCAGCCCTGGACGTCGACTCGATTGATGGTGGCCGAAGGTGATTTTTCGGCGCCCCGTTGCGTGGCGGGCGAACAATTTGAGGAGTCCATTCAGCAGCCGCGTTTCGATGCTGAAGGCCGTTTGTATTGTCTGACCGATCGTGGCGGATTCTGGCAACCGTGGATTGATACATCGAATGGCCTTCAGCCTTTGCCAAGTGCTGAAGCCGATCATGCACCCGCGCCTTGGCAGTTAGGCGGTTGCACCTGGCTACCCGTTGGTGAGTCTTACCTGGCCAGTTGGAGCGAGGGTGGTTTTGGGCGTTTGGCGCTCGACGGCGAAGACTTTACCGGCGACTACAGCCGCTTTCGTCATCTGGCACTGGATCAGCAATTCATCTATTGCATCGCCGCGTCGCCGATCAGTCCTTCAGCGGTGATCGCCATTGATCGCGTATCCCGCGCAGTCAAAGTGCTGGCCGGCGGTGTTGCACCGTTGCCCGCCGAACGCATCAGCCGCCCGCAAACCCTGCGTTACCCCAGCGTTGCGGGCGAGGCCCACGGGTTCTTTTATCCGGCCATGAGCGGCGAGGCGAAACCGCCGCTGGTGGTGTTCATTCATGGCGGCCCGACTTCAGCCTGTTACCCGCTGCTCGACCCGCGCATCCAGTACTGGACGCAACGCGGCTTCGCCGTGGCCGACCTTAACTATCGCGGCAGCAGCGGTTATGGCCGCGACTATCGACAGGCGTTGCATTTGAGCTGGGGTGAAGTCGACGTCGAAGATGCCTGCGCGGTGGTGGCGTATCTCGCCGTGCGTGGCATGGTCGATGGTGATCGCGCATTTATTCGGGGCGGCAGCGCGGGCGGTTACACGACGCTGTGCGCCCTGGCGTTCCATCAGGTGTTTCGTGCGGGCGCCAGCCTTTATGGCGTCAGCGATCCGGTGGCCCTTGCCCGAGCCACGCACAAGTTTGAAGGCGACTACCTCGACTGGCTGATCGGCGATCCCGAGCAAGACGCCGAACGTTACGCCGCCCGCACTCCGCTATTGCACGCGAGCAATATTCGCGTGCCGGTGATTTTCTTTCAGGGTGAACTGGATGCCGTCGTCGTACCGCAACAGACCCGCGACATGGTCACGGCGCTGGAGCAGAACGGCATTCCGGTCGAGGCGCATTACTACGCCGATGAACGCCACGGCTTCCGCCGCGCGGTGAATCAGGCGCATGCGCTGGAACAGGAGTGGTTGTTTTATCGGCGGGTGATGGGGCTAACGTTCACACAGAATTAGCGGTGTCCCGTTCGCGAGCAGGCTCGCTCCCACAGGGGATTTGTGAACGACACAGATCCAGTGTGGGAGCGAGCCTGCTCGCGAAGGCAACCTACCTGGCGCTGCAGGACTCAGCGCTTGGCGATGATGTACACCGCATGCACGATCCCCGGAATGTAGCCACACAACGTCAGCAGAATGTTCAGCCAGAACGCCCCGCCGAACCCGACCTGCAGAAACACACCCAGTGGCGGCAACAGAATGGCGATGATGATACGAATGAAATCCATGGGTCAGCTCCTGATTGGGGGTTGGCTCACTTGAGCCATACAAGCTAATCGACATTTGCCGTTCGTCAGGGTTCAGTGCTATCGCCATTTGTTCGCCACTACCCCACACAAAAAAACGCCCCACGCCAAAAGAATCAGGCGTGGGGCGTGCGTTATACCGCGAGACGGTTCTTCAATTCGGGTGGGACGTTTCGGATCAGACGGCAATCCCTTTACGGCATTGCAGTTGCGCAGTGCGCACGCGGGAAAAGGCGCGGGCCAGACGCAGGAGCATTTCGTCGATATTGGTTTTGCTGACGGTGAGTGCCGGGGTAAAACGCAGGCAGTTGGCTTGCGGGGCGTTGAGCAGCAGGCCTTCGTGCAGTGCGGCATTGATGACGGCAGCTGCGGAGTCGTCTGACAGGCTCAGTCCCCAGAACAGGCCTTGACCGCGCAGTTCACCGTGGCCGTAGCGGTGGGCCAATCGCGCCAGACCTTCGCGCAGGTGCTGGCCGTTTTCTCTAACCTGTTCGAGAAAAGTCCGGTCCTGCACGCTGTCGAGCACCACCAACCCCGCTGCTGTCATCAGCGCATTGCCGTGATGGGTGCCACCCAGTTCGCCGGCGTCGAAACAACACGCCTTGCCTCGCGCCAGCAGCGCCGCCAATGGCACGCCACCTCCGAGACCTTTGCCGAGCACGACGATATCGGCGTGTACACCGTAGGACTGTTCCGCGAGCAAGGTGCCGCATCGCCCGATGCCGGTCTGCACTTCGTCGAGGATCAACAGGATGCCCAGTTCACGGCACAAACGCTCGACGCCTTTGAGGTAATGCTCGGTGGCGGGAATGACGCCAGCATCGCTCTGGATCGGTTCAAGCATGATCGCTACGGTTTGCGCATCCACTGCAGCATGCATTGCCGGCAAATCGTTGAATGGCACCAGATCGAAGCCAGGCAACAACGGCGCGAAGCGGTTGGGCAGGTTCGCACTGTCCGACGCCGAGATCGTCGCCAGACTACGGCCGTGGCAGCCCTGCTTCGCAACGATGATCCGCGAGGCGCCGCCGCGATGCAGTTGACCCCACTTGCGCGCCAGTTTGATCGCCGCTTCACAAGCTTCGCTGCCGCTGTTGAGCAGATAAGCCTGATCGCTGGAGGTGCTCGCACACAGGCGTTCGGCGAGGCTGAGCATGACGCGATTGTGCAGATTGAAACCGGGATTGATCAGCGCCTGGGCCTGACTGGCGATGGCTTTGACCAGCGCCGACGGACTGTGACCGAGGCTGTTGGCGCCGCCAGCCTGAGAGAAGTCGAGATAAGCGCGGTCGTTGCTGTCCCACAACCAGGAACCCTGGCCACGGACGAAGACCTGCTGGGGCCGCTCGACGCTGGGCATCAGCCGATCGGCGTTCAGGCTGCCCCCAGCAGCAGGCTGATCGGCCTCGAAAGCGAGGTCATCCAGACTCGGCACCGGGCGGCGCAAACTGAACAGATTCATTGGAAAAAACCTCCATTGAGGTTTTTTGAACTGCCTATGCAAACACTGTCGAAGCAAACGCTATTCATCGCGCTCTCTGGCCCTGTAAGCCTTGTGAATGCGGTTAGACTAGGCTCACTGACGGCTCCGGGCCATTTCGATTTCCCAGCATTTTCGATAAGCATTACTTATGGATTTCAAACAACTGCGTTATTTCGTCGCGGTCTACGAAGAAGGTCATGTCGGGCGGGCCGCCGAACGCCTGTCGATCTCGCAACCGGCACTCTCGCAGCAGATCCGCCAGCTCGAACAGAACCTCGATGTCACTCTGTTCGAACGCAGCAGCAAACGCCTTCTGCCGACCCTCGCCGCCCATACGTTGTACAACCACGCGTTGCCTTTGCTCGATGGTTTGCAACGGGCCCGGGAGGCGTTGGGCAACTTCAAGGGCCAGGCACTGCGCACGTTGGCAATCGGTGTGCTGCAAACGGTGCACACCAGCCTCGTCCCGCAAATGCTTGAGCGGGTGCGCAAGGCGCAACCGCATCTGGTTGTGCAGATCTATGAACTGACGGGACTGGAGATCGAGCGGCGCCTGCTCAATGGCTCACTGGATATCGGCATCAGCTATCTGCCGCCGCGTCAGCCCGGGCTGCATGGTGTGCTGCTGTATGAAGATGAGCTCACGCTGGTCATCCCGGCGGATCATCCGTTGCGTGAATTCAAGAAAGTCTCGATCCGACAGGCTGCCGAATTGCCGATGTTGCTGCTCGGAGAAGAGTTTCAGATTCGCCAGATCTGGCAGGCTCAATTGACCAGCCTCGGTCGGCGCCCGCAGGTGCAGGCAGAGCTGAACAATATGGTGGGGATTCTCGACAGTTTGCCGCACACCAAACTGGCAACAGTGCTGCCCGGCCAATCGCAAAAAGAATACGACGATGAGGATTTGCTCTGGAAACCGTTGAGCGAACCACGGGTACCGCTGAAGGTGGGCTTGGTGTGTCGCGACGTACAACGTCAGCAGGCGTCTTTGGCGTTGCTGCGGACATTGCTGGAAGAAGTGATGGGGCGCGAAGAGAAACCGCTCAAGGGCGCGCCGCCGCTGGATTCCCGGGCCTGAAAACTTTTCTGCAGACAAAAGAAAACCCCGCCGAAGCGGGGCTTTGCAGACTGTTTCCCTGACATCCATTTCACTCCGCCACCCTGGCAGAATCCTACGTGTCCCTGTTGTTACTTTGCGCTTCCTGCGCGACGTCCATGAAATGTAGATTAGCCGTGGATCCAATCTACGCATATGGGAGAACAGCAGCACGTGATGTAAGCGAATGCTTACATCACGTCATCGCATCAGAATTGCGCTGCATCCAGAAGGAACAACGACTCGCTACCAGCCTTCACCGACGCGCTCAACGAGTGAATGCGCGGCAGCAGACGGGCGAAATAGAAGCGCGCGGTGCCGAGCTTGCTGGCGTAGAAATCTTCCTGCGATTCTTTGCCAAACGCGGCTTTGGCCATCAGTGCCCACATGTAGGCATAAGCGGTGTAACCAAACGCTTGCAAATATTCGACCGAGGCTGCGCCGATTTCGTTCGGATTGTTTTTCGCCCGATCCAGCAGCCACGCCGTCAACTCGTCGAGGGTATCGACAGCGTCGTTCAGCGGCTTGGTGAACTCACCCAGATCTGCACTCGCCGTAGCGGTGAAGTGGCGGATCTCGTCGGCGAACAGTTGGTAGTACGCGCCGCCGCTGCCGACGATCTTGCGCCCCACCAAGTCCAGCGCCTGAATACCGTTGGTGCCCTCATAGATCTGCGTGATGCGCACGTCACGCACTAATTGCTCCTGACCCCACTCGCGGATGTAACCGTGGCCGCCGAAAATCTGCTGGCCGTGGACGGTGGTCTCCAGACCCAGATCGGTCAGGAACGCCTTGGCCACCGGCGTCAGCAAGGCGACCAGATCTTCAGCACGCTTACGCGTGGTCGCGTCTTCGCTGAACTTGGCGGTGTCGAGTTGCATCGCCACGTAAGTGGAGAACGCACGGCCACCTTCGTTCGAGGCTTTCATGGTCAGCAGCATGCGCCGCACGTCCGGGTGGACGATGATCGGGTCAGCGACTTTGTCTTTGTTCTGCGCGCCAGTTGGCGAACGGCTTTGCAGACGGTCGCGCGCGTATTCGACGGCGTTCTGATAGGAGCGCTCGCCAGTGGCCAGGCCCTGAATGCCGACGCCCAGACGCTCGTAGTTCATCATGGTGAACATCGCGGCCAGGCCTTTGTTCGGCTCACCAACCAGATAACCGACGGCTTCGTCGAAGTTCATCACGCAGGTGGCGGATGCCTGGATACCCATCTTGTGTTCGATAGAACCGCAGTTCGCCGGATTGCGCGCGCCCAGGCTGCCGTCGGCATTGACCATGAACTTCGGCACCAGGAACAGCGAAATACCTTTCGGGCCGGCCGGTGCGTCAGGCAGCTTGGCCAAAACCAGATGAATGATGTTTTCCGTAAGGTCGTGTTCGCCACCAGTGATGAAGATCTTGGTGCCGCTGACCTTGTAGGAACCATCGGCCTGAGGCTCGGCCTTGGTGCGAATAATGCCCAGGTCGGTGCCGGCGTGCGGCTCGGTCAGGCACATGGAACCGGCCCAGATACCGGCGTACATGTTCGGCAGGTACGCGGCTTTCAGCTCTTCGCTGGCGTGGGCGTTGATCGACAGGCAGGCGCCGGCAGTCAGCATCGGGTACAGACCGAAGGACAGGCTGGCGGAGTTGACCATTTCTTCGACTTGGGCCGAAACGGCTTTGGGCATGCCCATGCCACCGTATTGCGGATCACCGCCAACACCGACCCAACCGCCTTCAGCGTAAGTCTGATAAGCCTGTGGGAAACCGGCCGGCGTGGTGACGGCACCGTCGGCCCAGTGGCAACCTTCTTCGTCTGCCGCACGGCTCAGGGGCGCGATGCTTTTGCTGGTGACCTTGCCGGCCTCTTCGAGAATCGCTTCAACGGTCTCGGCGTCGACAGTCTCGGCCAGCGCCGGCAGTTCGGCCCAGAGTTTGGCGACTTCGAACACTTCATTGAGGACGAAGCGCATATCGCGCAGCGGCGCTTTGTAGTCAGCCATGGCAAACCTCGCAAGATCTAAACAGGTATTCGTGGAAGGGTGTTTTCATTGAGGCCGAGTGTACCCCAACAACTTTTGCGACACATAGGGTCAACCGGTGACTGATTTGTTATTTTTAGTCACCAGAAAAAATCGCAGCCTTCGCCAGCTCCTACAGGTAAAACGCGATCCCGTGTAGGAGCTGCCGCAGGCTGCGATCTTTTGATCTTCCTTAAAGCGCAAACATTTCGGCCGGCAGCTTCATCAAGCAATCACTCCCCGCCTCAATCGCCGCACGGTGCGCAGCCGTTCTTGGCAGCAACCGCTTGAAATAAAACTCGCACGTGGCCAGTTTGCCCCGGCAGAAATCCCCATCGCCCTCGCCCGCCTCCAGTTGCGCCTGCGCCACCAGCGCCATGCGCAACCACAGATAACCGAGGATGATGTAGCCGCTGTACATCAGGTAATCCACCGACGCGGCACCGACTTCGTCCGGATTCTTCATCGCCGCCATGCCGACCTTCATGGTCAGGTCGCCCCACTGCTGGTTGAGGTCGTTGAGCTGCGCAACAAAACTGCCTAGTTGCGCATGCCCGGCATTCGCCGCGCAGAACTTGTGGACGATTTTGGTGAAACCGCGCAGCAGCTTGCCCTGACTGCCGAGCACTTTGCGCCCGAGCAGATCAAGCGCCTGAATACCGTTGGTGCCTTCGTAGATCGGCGCAATCCGACAATCGCGAACCAACTGTTCCATGCCCCATTCACGAATGAAGCCATGGCCGCCGAACACCTGCATGCCGTGGTTGGTCACTTCCAGCCCGGTGTCGGTCATGAAGGCCTTGCAGATCGGCGTGAGGAACGCCAGCAAGTCTTCGGCCTCCTGACGCGCATCGGCATCACTGTTCAGGTGCGCGGTATCGAGCAGTTGAGCGGTAAAGTAAGTCAGCGCGCGGTTGCCTTCGTTGAAGGCTTTCATGGTCAGCAGCATGCGCCGCACGTCGGGGTGAACGATGATTGGGTCTGCCGGTTTATCCGGGGCTTTGGCACCGGTCAGGGCGCGCATCTGCAAACGGTCGTTGGCGTATTTGATCGCGCCCTGGAAACTCGCTTCACCCAGACACAAACCCTGCATGCCGGTGCCGAGCCGCGCGTGGTTCATCATGGTGAACATGCAGTTCAGGCCTTTGTTCGGCTCGCCGATCAGAAATCCTTTGGCGCCGTCGAAGTTCAACACGCAAGTAGCTGAAGCCTTGATGCCCATCTTGTGTTCGATCGAACCGCAGGAAACGCCGTTGCGTTCACCCGCCTCGCCCACAGCATCCGGGAGGAATTTCGGCACGATGAACAGTGAAATCCCCTTGGTGCCCGCCGGCGCGTCCGGCAGCTTGGCCAACACCAGATGGATAATGTTGTCGCTCATGTCGTGCTCGCCGGCAGAGATAAAAATCTTGCTGCCGGTGACCGCGTAACTGCCGTCAGCTTGAGGCACGGCGCGGGTCTTGATGATGCCCAGATCAGTGCCGCAATGGGCTTCGGTCAGGCACATGGTGCCGGTCCATTGGCCGGCCGTCAGTTTGCTCAGGTACGTGGTTTTCTGATCTTCGGTGCCGTGGGCGTGGATCGCCGACATCGCGCCGTGGGTCAGCCCTGGGTACATGCCCCAGGAGGTATTGCTCGATCCGACCATTTCGCTGATCACCAGCCCCAGCGAACTCGGCAGACCTTGGCCACCGTAGGTCGGATCCGCTGCCAGACCATGCCAGCCGCCCTCGACGTATTGTGCGAAGGCTTGCTTGAAGCCTGTAGGCGTTGTCACCACACCGTTGTCGAAATGGCAGCCCTCTTCGTCACCGCTACGATTGAGCGGTGCCAGAACGTTCTCACAGAACTTGGCGCCTTCTTCGAGGATCGCGTTGATCATGTCCGGGCTGGCATCGTGGGCGCCGAGGGCGGCGTAGTTGCCGTGGAAGTCGAAGACGTGGTCGATCAGAAAGCGCATGTCGCGCAGGGGAGCTTTGTAGTCGGGCATGGTGGCTTCTCCGTCAGCAGATTTCTCCAACCTACTGCCGGCCACCACGCCCCACAATCACTGTCCAGACGCTGAATGCGCCGTCATCACTCAACCTGCGGCGGAGTCCATGCGCACCGCGCCACGGCGGTTTTGCCCGAACGCCACCACGCAGTTACGCCCCGCGCCCTTGGCGCTGTAGAGCGCCTCGTCCGCGGACTTGAGGACTTGTTCGGGGTTGCGCTGCTCTATCCGCTCGGCAACGCCGATACTGACCGTGACCGAAACGCTGGAAGCGCCGGAGCCTGCGCGACGCTGACGACCTTGCTGATCGTCCTGCGGGCGGTTTTCCTGGTTGCGCAGTTGAATGTTGTAGGACGCGATCGACTCGCGGATTACCTCCAAGTGCGGCATGCACTCCTCAAGGGTTTTGCCTGCAAACACCAGGGCGAATTCCTCACCGCCATAGCGATACGCCCTACCGCCTCCGCTGATTTTGGAGAGTTTGCTGGCGACCAGACGCAGCACCTGGTCACCGACATCGTGGCCGTGGGTGTCGTTGAATTTCTTGAAGTGATCGACATCACTCATCGCCAGCACATAGTTGCGGCCCAGACGCTGCATGCGTTCGTTGAGCGCGCGACGTCCCGGCAGACCGGTGAGTTCGTCGCGGAAGGCCATTTGATAAGCCTCGTGTGCAACGGCGGCGGCGATCATCAACATCACCTGGCTGCACATGATGTTAAGGGTAAACGGCAGGATGAAGGTTTTCGGCAGCATCCAGAACACGCCGAGCAACCCGACCAATTGCGCCGCGTGCAACGGACGCGGGTTGCGCCAGTATTGCCACGCCAACAGCAGGAATGCCGAGATAAAAACGGGATAAGACAACTGGATCAGGCTCATCCACGCGCCGTGCAGCGCCGGCCAGCGGATCTCCGAAAGCCACATCAGCAGCGTCTGTGGGTAACTTTGCTCAAGCCCCAGCGCCACGCTGCCGAACGCCAGCAGCACGGCAAACCGGGCGACCATGTCTTGAAACAGGTGGGTGCGCTCCTGCCACGCGGCGAATAACCCGAATAACAACGGCAGGAGCAGACAGACGAGATGGAACACCACGGCGGCGTCTTCGCGCACTTTGCCGTTGTCGCGGTAATAGTCGGTCTGGGTATCGAGCAGAAAGTAGGCGATGTACACCGTGAGCATCAGAAACAGTTCGCGCTGACGTCGGTAAACCGCGCAGTAAGCGCCACCCAACAGCAGCACCAGAGTGGGCAGTACGTTAAACAGGGACGTGAAAAACACGTTGAGGTCTTTGACGTACGCAGCCGCCAACCCCGCGAGCAACAACAGCAGTGAAGGTATGAAATGGCTGAAACGTACAGCGGAAGAACGCAGCAAGGGGTAGAACTCCGACCCGGCAAAAGATGGCATTGTGCCTGCATTTTGAACAGTTAAGCACATGCGGTGTGACGTGCGTCACATCGAAGCCTCTTTAACGGCAGGAAAACCGCTTTTCTTAGCGTTTTAGTGGGGAATTTTCATCGCTTAAACAATATTTCATCCGGCATGAAAAAGCCGCTGTCCCCGAAGGAACAGCGGCTGTGAAAACCTCCCTGGGACTTAGTAGCCCAGTGCGAAGTCTTCTTCTTTCATGTCCATCAGGTTGTTGGCGCCCGACAGCATGGTTGCCACGTGTGTACGGGTACGCGGCAGGATGCGCTGGAAGTAGAAGCGCGCGGTTTGCAGCTTGGCGGTGTAGAACGCCGCATCGCCAGTGCCTTCTGCAAGCTTCTCGGCTGCCAGACGCGCCATGTCGGCCCAGAAATAGGCCAGGCAGGCGTAACCGGAGTACATCAGGTAGTCCACGGAGGCCGCGCCGACTTCTTCGCGATCTTTCATGGCAGCCATACCGACCTTCATGGTCAGCTCGCCCCATTCTTTGTTCAGTGCAGCCAGCGGAGTAACGAATTCCTGGACGGCTTCGTTGCCTTCGTTGGTCTGGCAGAACTTGTGGACGATCTTGGTGAAGCCTTTCAGAGCCTCGCCTTGAGTCATCAACACCTTACGGCCAAGCAGGTCGAGTGCCTGTATGCCGGTGGTGCCTTCGTACAGCATCGAAATGCGACTGTCGCGGACGTTCTGCTCCATGCCCCACTCGGCGATGAAGCCGTGGCCGCCGTAGATCTGTACGCCGTGGTTGGCGGCTTCGAAACCGACTTCGGTCATGAACGCTTTGGCGAGTGGAGTCATGAAGGCC
>NZ_JBIUWI010000024.1:33975-74765 GCF_044743385.1 Pseudomonas sp. NPDC087639
TTCTTCTTCTCTTCTTCGTCCACGCCGTATTTGACGATATCGACCTGTTTGGCGGTGAAGTACACCATCGCACGGTTGCCTTCGGCGAATGCCTTCATGGTCAACAGCATGCGGCGTACGTCAGGGTGCACGATAATCGGGTCAGCGGCTTTGTCCGGCGCTTTCGGGCCAGTCAGGGAGCGCATTTGCAGACGATCGCGAGCGTATTTCAGGCCGCCCTGGAAGCCGATTTCGGCGTGGGCCAGACCTTGCAGCGCGGTGCCCAGACGTGCGGTGTTCATAAAGGTGAACATGCAGTTCAGACCTTTGTTCGCCGGGCCGATCAGGTAACCGGTGGCGCCGTCGAAGTTCATCACGCAAGTAGCGTTGCCGTGGATGCCCATCTTGTGTTCCAGCGAACCGCAGGTCACAGCATTGCGCGCACCAACGGTGCCATCGGCATTCGGCATGAACTTTGGAACGATGAACAGGGAAATGCCTTTGGTGCCAGCCGGTGCGTCCGGCAGGCGGGCCAGTACGATGTGGACGATGTTGTCGGCCATGTCGTGTTCACCGGCCGAGATGAAGATCTTGGTGCCGGAAACTTTGTAGGAACCGTCGGCCTGAGGTTCGGCCTTGGTGCGCAGCATGCCCAGGTCGGTGCCGCAGTGCGGTTCGGTCAGGCACATGGTGCCGGTCCACTCGCCGGAAACCAGTTTGGTCAGATAGGCTTCTTGCTGCTCAGGGGTGCCGTGCTCGGAAATGGTGTTCATCGCGCCGTGCGACAGGCCTGGGTACATGCCCCACGACCAGTTGGCTTCGCCAACCATTTCGCTGACCGCCAGACCCAGCGACTCAGGCAGACCTTGACCGCCGTGCTCGACGTCATGGGCAAGGCTTGGCCAGCCGCCTTCAACGAATTGCTTGTAAGCCTCTTTGAAGCCAGTCGGGGTTTTCACGCCGGACTCGCTCCAGGTGCACCCTTCGATGTCGCCCACGCGGTTCAGCGGCGCCAGTACCTGCTCACAAAACTTGGCGCCTTCTTCGAGAATGGCGTCAACCATGTCCGGAGTTGCGTCTGCGCAAGCCGGGAGGCTCTGATAGTGCGCTTCGTAGCCGAGCAGTTCGTCACGAACGAAGCGAATATCACGCAAGGGGGCCTTGTAGTCAGGCATAGCGATAAACCTCTGCTGATGTAACCGGGAATGAACGACCGTGTTGATTTGTTGTGACGGTCAAACAGTTGTTTGAAACATACGTTTACGCCGAAATCTTGTCAAGCGTCGATCTTTTGCCGTTCGTCATCGCATTTTTCAAACGCCGGACACAACAAACCGCCATGGGCTCGAACGAGCCACGGGGCGATAAATAAAGATTAGTTGAGAGAGAAGGACTTAGAACGAAAAACGCCGCGACAAGGCGCGGCGTTTAACATGCACGGAGCTTAAAAAATCAGGCGAACGTGTCGATAATCGTGCCAAGCATTTCATCGGATGCTTTGGCGACTTTCACACCCAGCTCTGCCTGAATCTTGCCCTGAGACATCTCGACCATGTTACTGGCCAAATCTGACTGCTGGCTGCGATCCACGCCACGCAGACGATCAACCTGTACTTCGGAAGACTGGCTGGTAACTGAACGTTCGATGGTGTTATTGGCGATCTGGCTGGCTGCCTGATCGACGCGATTCTGCCCGGTCTGAATGGAGCTCAAACCCGCATAAAAAGCTGTGTTACCGGAGATTTCCATAACAGTTCTCATCCTTGGGAAGGATCAATTGCCGCCATTGAACCAGAGGCGCCAGAAAAACACCCGTCAAAAACACTAATGGCACAGTGCCTGTTCATAGTTAAAAGCTTAGTCGAGCAGATCCAGTTGCAAATGTTCAGCCACGGCCTCAGCGCTCATCGCTTTCAATTTCGGCACCCGCCCCAGGCACGGCGCCGGAATCCGCTCGGCCAGTGTTGCCAGGTTTTCCTCCAGTCGCGATGTCTTCGGATCGATGATATTCGCCACCCACCCCGCCAGTTGCAGGCCATCCCGGGCAATCGCCTCGGCCGTCAGCAGCGCATGACTGATACAACCCAACCGCACGCCGACCACCAGAATCACCGGCAGCTTCAGCGCAATGGCCAGATCCGAAAGATTATCCTGATCCGCCAGCGGCACCCGCCAGCCGCCCGCCCCTTCGATCAAAGTGAAATCGGCATTCATCGCCAGAATCTCGCGCATCGGCGCCAACAACGATTGCACCGTCAGCGCGACACCCGCCTCGCGCGCCGCCAGATGCGGCGCAATCGCCGGTTCGAACGCCACCGGATTGACCTGTTGATAACTCAGTGGCAATGAGCACTCGGCCAACAGCGCCAACGCATCAGCGTTGCGCAATCCTTTAGGCGTGACTTCGCAACCGGAGGCGACCGGTTTGCCCGCCGCTGTACTCAAGCCTGCCGAGCGCGCCGCGTGCAGTAATCCAGCAGCGACGGTGGTTTTGCCGACGTCGGTGTCCGTTCCGGTGATGAAATAGGCTGCGCTCATACGGGTTTCTCCAACACGGCATAAACCACTTGATAAGTCGCCGGCAGTCCCTGTGCCTGACGGAATTGCTCGTAAGCCTCGACCAGTCCCAGAATCCGCGCCCGCCCGGTCAATCCGCCCGGGCGCCCGGGGTTCAGATTGTGCGCACCCAATGCCTTCAATTCATGGGTCAGACTGCGCACATCGGGGTAATGCAGCACATGCGCCTGCTTCTCCAGACTCACTGTGCGCAAACCACTGGCCGCACACAACTGTTCATAACGGGCGAACTCGCGGAAGCGGTTGACGTGTACCAGACCATCGACCTGACGCCAGCTGTCACGCAATTCGTACAACGTTCCAACACAAAGACTAGCAAACGCGAAAACACCGCCCGGTTTCAGCACGCGAAAAGCTTCGCTGAGCACCGCATCGAAATTCGCACACCACTGCACCGCCAAGCTGGAGAAGATCAAATCACAGGTCGAATCCTGCAACGGCAGACGTTCCGCATCACCGGCGATGAAATGCTCAGCGCCGCCCAACGGACGGGCGTGGTCAAGCATGCCCTCGGCGATATCCAGCGCCAGCCCTTGTCCATCGGCAAAACGCTCGGCCAATGTGCGAGTGAAATAACCGGTGCCGCAACCCATGTCCAGCCAACGCGCCGGTACAAAATCCATCGGCAAGCGCTGCAGCAACTGTGTACCGACATCACGTTGCAACTCGGCGACACTGTCGTAGCTGGCCGCCGCGCGGGAGAAAGAGGCCGCGACCTGGCGCTTGTCAGGCAAGCCACCGGGCAGCGCAACAAGGGACAAATCAGTCATCACCGCACTCATGTAAAAAAGCCTGGATTGCACCCGCCACTCCATGGGGGTCTTCCAGAAGAAACGCATGGCTGGCCTGTTCGATCAGACCAATTTCGATATCCGGCAACAGGGCGAACAATTCGCCCGCCGCCTCTGCCGGCACCAATCCGTCCTGCCCGGCGAACAGATGCAACTGCGGGCCGCGAAACGCCTGCAAGGCTTCGCGCGTGTCCAGTTGCGCGAGCAGCTCCAGCCCGGCCATCAGTGTTGCCGGCGCAGCACTGGGAGCAGCGCCAAGTAACAGCCGAGACAAGCCACGCGGGTCTTGCGCGCCTTGGGCACACAGCAAAGAAAATCGTTTGAGGGTCATCCGGGGATCAGCTGTACATCCGGCAAGAAACGCATCGAATGTCTCGCCGGGCATCGCGCTCGGCCACTGCTCATGGGCGACGAAAGAAGGATTACTCGCCAGCGTCAGCAACCCACAGCAACGTTCGCCCCGACGCGCCGCCAATTCGGAGGCGAGCATGCCACCCAGCGACCAACCGCCGAGCCACGCGTCTTGAGGAATTCGCTCGTCGAGCTCATCGAGCCAGTCTCGCAGGTCACTGGAGTCGAGCTCCGGCAACGGCTCTATCTCGACATGCAGGTGTTCGTCGAGGCCTTGCAATGCGGCGGCCAAGGGTTCCATCGGCGAAACACCGAGGCCCCAGCCGGGCAGCAGAATCAGGCGATCACGCATGGCTTGGCTCCGACGACAGTTGGGCAAAGCAATCGGCCAGTCCTTCCAACAATAGCTGTACCTGCGCCTCACTGTGGGCGGCGGTCAGGGTCACCCGCAGTCGCGCACTGCCGGCGGGTACGGTCGGCGGACGGATTGCAGTGACCATCAGCCCACGCTCACGCAGCATTTGCGACAGACGCACCGCGCGACCAGCGTCGCCGATCATGATCGGCTGGATCGGCGTGAAGCTGTCCATCAGCTCCAGACCGATCTGTTCGGCGCCGTGGCGGAACTGCCGGATCAACGTCTGCAAATGCTCGCGTCGCCAATGTTCGCCGCGCAGCAACTCAAGGCTTTTCAGCGTTGCGCAGGCCAGTGCCGGCGGCTGGCTGGTGGTGTAGATGTAGGGCCGAGCGAACTGGATCAGGCTTTCGATCAGCTCTTCGCTGCCGGCGACAAACGCACCGGCCGTGCCGAAGGCTTTGCCGAGGGTGCCGACCAGCACCGGCACATCGTCCTGGCTCAAGCCGAAGTGCTCGACGATGCCACCGCCATTGGCGCCCAGCGGGCCGAAACCGTGCGCATCGTCGACCATCAGCCACGCGCCTTTGGCCTTGGCCTCACGGGCCAGCGCCGGCAAATCGGCAATATCGCCGTCCATGCTGAACACGCCGTCGGTGACCACTAATGTATTGCCGGTGGCTTTCTCCAGGCGCTTGGCCAGACTGTCGGCATCGTTGTGCAGGTAACGATTGAAACGCGCGCCGGACAACAACCCTGCATCGAGCAACGAAGCGTGATTGAGCCGGTCTTCCAGCACCGTGTCGCCCTGCCCGACCAGCGCCGTGACCGCGCCGAGGTTGGCCATGTAACCGGTGGTAAACAGCAGCGCACGCGGGCGACCGGTGAGATCGGCCAGCGCTTCTTCCAAGGCGTGATGCGGGCCGCTGTGGCCGATCACCAGGTGCGACGCACCACCGCCCACGCCCCAGCGTTCGGCACCGGCGCGCCAGGCTTCGATGACTTGCGGGTGATTGGCCAGGCCCAGGTAGTCGTTATTGCAGAACGCCAGCAACGGCTGACCGTCGACCACCACTTCAGGCCCCTGCGGGGATTCGAGCAGCGGCCGCTGCCGATAGAGATTTTCGGCACGGCGGGCAGCAAGGCGTGCGGCGAGATCGAAAGACATGCAGGCCTCACAATTTGAAAAATATCCTCCTGTAGGAGCTGCCGCAGGCTGCGATCTTTTGACTTTGGTTTTTAAAACCAGATCAAAAGATCGCAGCCTGCGGCAGCTCCTACAGGGGTTTGTATCGCATCAAAAAATTCACACCGCGGCGTTGTAGAACTGCTCGCTGCTCTTCTGCTCCACCAACGCCTGCTCGATGGCAGCCTGATGCACTTCATCGGCATGTTCTTCGCGGGCTTCCGGTTGAATGCCCAGGCGCGCGAACAGTTGCATGTCCTTGTCCGCCTGCGGGTTGGCGGTGGTCAACAACTTGTCGCCGTAGAAAATCGAGTTGGCACCCGCGAAGAACGCCAGGGCCTGCATCTGTTCGTTCATCGCTTCGCGGCCGGCGGACAGGCGCACATGGGATTGCGGCATGAGGATGCGCGCCACGGCGAGCATGCGGATGAAGTCGAACGGGTCGATGTCTTCGGCATTTTCCAGCGGCGTACCGGCGACTTTCACCAGCATGTTGATCGGCACCGATTCCGGATGCTCCGGCAGGTTGGCCAACTGGATCAGCAGATTGGCGCGGTCATCGAGCGACTCGCCCATGCCGAGAATGCCGCCGGAGCAAATCTTCATCCCCGATTCACGCACGTAGGCCAGGGTTTGCAGGCGCTCGCTGTAAGTGCGGGTGGTGATGATGCTGCCGTAGAACTCAGGCGAGGTGTCGAGGTTGTGGTTGTAGTAATCAAGACCGGCCTTGGCCAGCGCTTCGGTCTGGTCCTGATCGAGACGTCCGAGGGTCATGCAGGTTTCCAGGCCCATGGCTTTCACGCCTTCAACCATCTTCAGCACGTAAGGCATGTCTTTGGCCGACGGATGTTTCCACGCCGCGCCCATGCAGAAACGGGTCGAGCCGATGGCTTTGGCGCGGGCAGCCTCTTCGAGGACTTTCTGCACCTCCATCAACTTTTCTTTTTCCAGGCCAGTGTTGTAGTGACCGGACTGCGGACAGTATTTGCAGTCTTCCGGGCAGGCGCCGGTCTTGATCGATAGCAGTGTGGAAACCTGAACGCGGTTGGCGTTGAAATGGGCGCGGTGCACCGTCTGTGCCTGAAACAGCAAGTCGTTGAATGGCTGTACGAAGAGTGCTTTGACTTCGGCCAATGACCAATCGTGACGCAGGGTGGCGGTGGTGCTCGCGCTCATGGGTATTTCCTTGGTTATGCTTGGCTGGCGTGTGGGTAAACGGAATACCCACAGGCGCTACACGGATGTTCGGCATATTTAAGGAAGAGTCATGCGCTGTCAACCACGATACGAAGGACAGGTTTACATCTGTTTAAAAAACGTACAGACCTGTTTGCTGTGCGATGAACCGGTAGATGCAGAAACGCCAATCTGCGTCCCCTGTGAAACCGAATTGCCCTGGCTCGGCGACCACTGTCAGACCTGCGCCCTGCCACTTCCCGCAGCGGGCCTGACCTGTGGCGAGTGCCTGCTAGAGCCGCCGGCGTTCGAACAGGTCGCCGTGCCCTGGCTTTATAGCTTCCCGGTGGACAGTTTGATTACGCGTTTTAAACACAACGCAAAATGGCCGTTTGGTCACCTGCTCGCCGACGTTCTCGGACAATACCTGCTATATCGCTTCGATGAAGATTTGCCGCGCCCGGATATGTTGTTGCCGGTGCCACTGGCCAGCAAACGTCTGCGTCAGCGTGGGTTCAATCAAGCGGCGATGTTGGCGCGGTGGTTGAGCCGGCAGTTGGATTTGCCGTGCGAGGAAAACGTACTGCGAAGAATCAAGGACACCAACGCCCAGCAGGAACTCGATGCCAAGGCGCGCAAGCAAAATCTGCGTAGTGCCTTCGCCCTGGCGCCGGATGCAGACGTCAAAGGCCGGCATCTGGCGTTGATTGATGATGTGCTGACCACTGGAGCGACCACCCGCGCTCTCGCTCGATTGCTAAGGGATGCGGGCGCTGCAAGAGTCGACGTGTATTGCCTGGCCCGCACTCCAAAACCGGGTGATGCCACCTGACTTGAGAACACTGCAACTC
This sequence comes from Pseudomonas sp. NPDC087639, assembly GCF_044743385.1. Lineage (NCBI taxonomy): Bacteria > Pseudomonadati > Pseudomonadota > Gammaproteobacteria > Pseudomonadales > Pseudomonadaceae > Pseudomonas > Pseudomonas sp. NPDC087639. The sequence continues at coordinate 41,242 of NZ_JBIUWI010000024.1, forward strand.
CCTGTGGGAGTGAGCCTGCTCGCGATAGCGTCATCACTGCCAACATCCATGGTGGCTGATCCACCGCTATCGCGAGCAGGCTCACTCCTACAGGGATCTTTGTCCGGCTTGACTCGCGCGTCGCAAGCGGCCAACTTCAACTCCCACAGCCACAGCAAAAAAAGCATCCATTCATGTCCCTGCCCACCCTGTTGTCCCAGCACATCGTCCGCCGTCCGCAGCGTATTGCCCTGTTGCAACATATCGCCGAACAGGGCTCGATCACCCGTGCTGCGAAAAGCGCAGGCCTGAGTTACAAAGCGGCGTGGGACGCTATCGATGAGCTGAACAACCTCGCGCAGAAACCGCTGGTCGAACGTGCGGTCGGCGGCAAGGGCGGCGGCGGCGCCAGACTCTCCAGCGAAGGCGAGCGGGTGTTGCGCCTCTATCAAAAGCTGCAAGCCTTGCAGGCCCAAGTGCTGGAAGCGGCTGAAGATGCCAGCGACCTTGATCTGCTCGGTCGCTTGATGCTGCGCACAAGCGCGCGCAACCAGTTGCACGGCAAAGTCGTGGCGATCGAAAGCCAGGGACGCAATGACCTGATCCGCCTGCAACTGGCCGAGGGCCTGTGCCTTGACGCGCAAATCACCCACGACAGCACCCTTCATCTTGAGCTGCAAAACGGCACCGAAGTGGTGGCGCTGATCAAGGCCGGCTGGCTCGAATTGCTCGCCAGCGATCAACCGGCAACGTCCGGACACAATCTTCTCAAGGGCACCATCGAAGCGATTCTCGACGCTGAAGACGGCCCCAGCGAAGTGCGTATCTCCCTGCCCAACGGCCACACTCTCTGCGCGCTGGCCGAGCCGATCGATTTGCGCACTCGCGGGCTGACCGTCGAACAACCGGTGCAGGTGCAGTTTTCGCCGTCCAACGTGCTGATCGGCACACCGCTTTAATCTGCCCCTGCAACGAAAGCGTCATCGACGCTCATTAAGGTAGCTGCCAAAACCTAGCAGGGAGCCTGATGTGAGCCTATTAGAAGAAAACCAATCCACTGATCTGGAAAAAATGGTCGGCCTCAGCCGTCGCGGTTTCATCAGCGCCGGCGCGCTGTGCGGCGCGGCGATGTTTCTCGGTGGCAACCTGCTGACCCGCAGCGCACTGGCTGCGGGTGTCAGCGCCGGCAACAGCCGTTTGCTCGGCTTCGAGAGCATTCCGGCGGCGACCACCGACGTCATCAGCCTGCCCAAGGGCTACAAATCCTCGGTGTTGATCAGTTGGGGCCAGCCGTTGCAAAAGAACGGCCCGGCTTTCGACCCGAGCGGCAATGGCACCGCTGCCGCACAGGAAGTGCAGTTCGGCGACAACAACGACGGTATGAGCCTGTTCGAATTCCCCGACGACAGAAACCGCGCGTTGATGGCCATCAACAACGAATACACCAACTACCGCTACCTCTACCCGCATGGCGGCATGCCGCAATCGGCCGAAGACGTGCGCAAGGCGCTGGCCTGCGAAGGCGTGTCGGTGATTGAAGTGCAGCGCAGAAACGGTCAGTGGCAGTTCGTCCAGGGCTCGCGCTACAACCGTCGCATCCACGGCAATTCGCCGCTGCGCATCGGTGGCCCGGCCGCTGGCCATGACTTGATGAAAACCAGCGCCGACAAGCACGGCAAAAAAGTCCTCGGTACGTTCCAGAACTGCGCCAACGGTAAAACCCCGTGGGGCACGTATCTGACCTGCGAAGAGAACTTCACCGACTGCTTCGGCAGCAGCAACGCCCAGCAGCAATTCGACCCGGCGCAGAAACGCTACGGCGTCTCGGCCGCCAGCCGCGAGATCAACTGGCATCCGTTTGATCCGCGCTTCGACATGGCCAAAAACCCTAACGAACTCAACCGTCACGGCTGGGTGGTCGAGATCGACCCGTTCGATCCGCAGTCGACCCCGGTCAAACGCACTGCGCTGGGCCGTTTCAAGCATGAAAACGCTGCTCTGGCCGAAACCGACGACGGCCGCGCCGTGGTGTACATGGGCGACGATGAGCGTGGCGAGTTCATCTACAAGTTCGTCAGCCGCGACCGCATCAACCACCGCAACGCCAAAGCCAACCGCGACATCCTCGATCACGGCACGCTGTACGTGGCGAAGTTCGATAACGGCGACAGCAATCCCGACCACCCGAAAGGCCAGGGCCAGTGGATCGAACTGACCCACGGCAAGAACGGCATCGACGCCAGCAGCGGTTTCGCCGATCAGGCCGAAGTGCTGATCCACGCGCGCCTCGCTGCCAGTGTCGTTGGCGCCACGCGCATGGACCGCCCGGAATGGATCGTGGTCAGTCCGAAAGACGGCCAGGTTTATTGCACCCTGACCAACAACGCCAAACGCGGCGAGGATGGCCAACCGGTGGGCGGGCCGAACCCGCGCGAGAAGAACGTCTATGGGCAGATTCTGCGCTGGCGCACCGACCGCGACGATCATGCGTCGAAGACGTTCTCATGGGATTTGTTCGTGGTCGCCGGCAACCCGGGCGTGCATGCCGGCACGCCGAAGGCTGGTTCGTCGAATATCACCCCGCAAAACATGTTCAACAGCCCCGATGGTCTGGGCTTCGACAAGGCTGGGCGGTTGTGGATTCTGACTGACGGCGATTCGAGCAATGCCGGGGATTTCGCCGGGATGGGTAACAACCAGATGCTCTGCGCCGATCCAAAGACCGGGGAGATTCGCCGGTTCTTGGTCGGGCCGATTGGTTGTGAAGTGACCGGGATCAGCTTCTCGCCGGATCAGAAGACGTTGTTTGTCGGGATCCAGCATCCGGGAGAGAACGGCGGGTCGACCTTCCCTGAGCATTTGCCGAATGGCAAGCCGCGGTCTTCGGTGATGGCGATTAGCCGAGAAGATGGCGGAATCGTCGGCGCCTGATAGACCGCTTTCGCGAGCAGGCTCGCTCCCACAGGGGATCGCATTCCAAATGTGGGAGCTGGCTTGCCAGCGATGGCGTCAGCAAAGACACCAACCAACTTCCCCGCTGCCATCTGCGCTACCATGCTGGGCCGGACGCGGCAGCCTGCTGCGCGCAGGAGTCAGCATGGCCCACCCGTTTGAAACCCTTACACCAGACCTTGTACTCGATGCCGTCGAAAGCATCGGGTTCCTGAGCGATGCGCGCATTCTGGCGCTCAACAGCTACGAAAACCGCGTCTATCAGGTCGGCATCGAAGACTCCGAACCGCTGATCGCCAAGTTCTATCGTCCGCAGCGCTGGACCAACGAAGCCATCCTCGAAGAACACAAGTTCACCTTTGAACTGGCCGACGTCGAGATCCCGGTGGTCGCGCCGCTGATCCACAACGGCGAAACCCTGCACGAGCACGCTGGCTTCCGCTTTACCCTGTTTCCCCGCCGTGGCGGTCGGGCGCCAGAGCCGGGCAATCTTGATCAGTTGTATCGCCTCGGCCAGTTGCTCGGGCGCATTCATGCGGTCGGCGCGACCAAGCCCTTCGAACACCGCGAAGCGCTGGGCGTGAAAAACTTCGGCCATGCCTCGCTGACCACTTTGCTCGAAGGCAACTTCATCCCCAAAAGCCTGCTGCCGGCCTACGAGTCCGTCGCCCGTGACTTGCTCAAGCGCGTGGAAGATGTGTACGCCGCCACGCCACACCAGAACATCCGTATGCACGGCGACTGCCACCCCGGCAACATGATGTGCCGCGACGAGATGTTCCACATCGTCGACCTCGACGACTGCCGCATGGGCCCGGCGGTGCAGGACATCTGGATGATGCTCGCCGGTGACCGGCAGGAATGCATGGGGCAATTGTCGGAACTGATGGACGGCTACAACGAATTCCACGATTTCGATCCGCGCGAACTGGCGCTGATCGAGCCGCTACGCGCGTTGCGTCTGATGCACTACAGCGCCTGGCTGGCGCGGCGCTGGGATGACCCGGCGTTCCCGCACAGCTTTCCGTGGTTCGGGACTGAGCGCTACTGGGGCGATCAGGTGCTGGCGTTGCGTGAGCAGCTTTCGGCACTGAATGAAGAGCCACTGAAACTTTTCTGATTAAAGATCAAAAGATCGCAGCCTTCGGCAGCTCCTACCCTGGAATACATTTCCCCTGTAGGAGCTGCCGAAGGCTGCGATCTTTTTCCTTTCTGACACGACACATCTATACAACCTCCTTACAATCCCTGCTTTGTTAGCTGCCTAAGCAAGGATTCTGCATGCAAGCCGCCAACCCGCGTCGCGGGTACATTCTGGGTCTGAGTGCCTACATCATCTGGGGCCTGTTCCCGATTTACTTCAAAGCCATCGCCGAAGTGCCGGCGGTCGAGATCATCATCCATCGGGTGCTGTGGTCGGCGCTGTTTGGCGCGCTGCTGTTGATGGTTTGGAAGCACCCTGGCTGGTTGCGCGAATTGCTCGACAACCCCAAGCGTCTGGCGATTCTGGCGTTGAGCGGCACGCTGATCGCCGCCAACTGGCTGACGTATGTGTGGTCGGTGAACAACGGGCGCATGCTTGAAGCGAGCCTCGGTTACTACATCAACCCGCTGGTGAACGTGTTGCTGGGGATGATGATTCTTGGCGAGCGTCTGCGGCGTATGCAGTGGCTCGCGGTAGGGCTGGCGGCGGTCGGTGTGGCGCAGCAGGTGTGGCAGGTCGGCAGTCTGCCGTGGGTGTCGCTGGTGCTGGCGTTGACCTTCGGTTTCTATGGCTTGATCCGCAAGCAGGCGCCGGTCAAGGCGTTGCCGGGGCTGGTGGTGGAAACCTGGATGCTGGTGCCTATCGCCATCGCCTGGTTGCTGTTCAATCAGACCGCGACCAGCGCTCAACCGGAATTCTGGACAACGTCGCAAGCCTGGTGGCTGGTCGCGGCCGGCCCTGTGACTTTGGTACCGCTGGTGTGCTTCAACGCCGCCACCCGGCACCTGCCCTATACCACCATCGGCTTCCTGCAATACATCGCACCGACACTGGTGTTGTTGCAAGCGGTGCTGCTGTTCGGCGAGCACTTGTCGTCGAGCACGCTGATCGCGTTCATGTTTATCTGGGCCGGTCTGGCCGTGTACAGCGTCGATGCGTGGATAAGTTTACGCCGCCGCACCTGATCAAAAAACGTACAAACCCTCACAGGCCACGGTTCTCGTGGCCTGCATCGTTCCTTCCCAAGGTTATCCACAGCGTGATCCCCGCCGTTTGTGCGCAAGTCACTGAATGTTGGCGGTTTTTTGATCAACTTAAGCAAAGCCACGGCCGACGTGGGCTGGCGATCAGTCTCTACAGGTTATCCACAGGCAGGCTCACCTTTAAACTGGATAACCTGACTCCGCTCAAACGTCTGTGCGTAACACCAGTTCCACCATCAAATCATCGGCCAGGGTTTCCAGGCGCGATTGCAGCACATCCAGTGACAGCGTCAACGGCACCGCGAGAATCGCTTCGGCGTGGAACAACGGCTCGCTGCTCATCGGTGCCGGGCGCACTTCGGTTATAAGCCGTTCGAGGTTGACGCCCTGCTCGCTCAGCAGCCGAGTGATGTCGCGAACAATTCCCGGACGATCATTGCCCACCAACTCCATGGCGATTGGTTTCCAGGTGCAGGATTGCTCGATCCCGCTCTCAGCGATCAACACACGAATGCCGTGAGCCGACAGCGCTTGTAGGGAATCGACTAATTCGTCGTAAGCCTCCGCCGGTACGCCCACTCGAAGAATCCCGGCGAACTGCCCGGCCATCCGCGACATGCGGCTTTCCAGCCAGTTACCGCCATGTTCGGCGATGCATTGGGCGATGCGCTCGACCTGCCCGGGCTTGTCCGGAGCGAAGACGGTGAGTACGAGATGGTCCATGGCGCAGCCCTCTTGTCATGACTTTTGTTATCGAAGGGCAAGTATAGGCAAGCCCCGGAATTGAGCAGCAATGCTCCAAGTGAGCGCATACCTGTGGCGAGGGGATTTATCCCCGATGGGTGGCGAAGCCGCCCCCCGCTTTCTGGCAGATACACCGTGCAGGCAGGTTTCACGACTGCTGCGCAGCCGATCGGGGTGGTGCGGCATTCCGATGAATCCCCTCACCACAAAAGCGGGTACACCCGGACTATCCCTTAGCAGCCCCACAGCATTTATGTGTACAACTTTTTATATTTAGCTGGAACAATCCAATGGTTTTTTGAGAACATCCCGTTCCGCGCTGTGACCGCAATGCGTCATGTGGTCGCAGAACGACGTAATTAGTCTGATTTTCACAAGCGCAACTCATCATGTAGTATGCCTCGGCACGCACTACATAACGCTGAATCGATGTCTGCCCAAGGCATGTTCGCAACCCTGAAAGCCCCGTCATCAAGGCCCCAAGCCGTTGATTGGTCCCAGCCCAGCCGCCAGCAATGGCATGTACTGGTCGGAAGGTTTGTGGTTTAAATGGCCAGAGGCTTCATTGTCAAATTGAAGAGCTGAAAAGCGAAATAGCTGAGCAGAGTGAGGCAAGCAATGACTGAACACGTTCAAGTCGGTGGCCTGCAGGTCGCCAAAGTCCTGTTCGACTTCGTGAACAACGAAGCCATTCCCGGTACCGGCCTCACCGCCGAAAAATTCTGGGAAGGTGCCGACAAGGTCATTCACGACCTGGCACCGAAGAACAAAGCCCTACTCGCCAAACGCGATGACTTCCAGGCCCGTATCGACGGCTGGCACCAGTCCCGTGCCGGTCAGTCACACGACGCCGTGGCCTACAAAGCCTTCCTGCAAGAAATCGGTTATCTGCTGCCAGAAGCGGCCGATTTCCAGGCAACGACGCAAAACGTCGATGACGAAATCGCCCGTACCGCCGGCCCGCAACTTGTTGTACCGGTGATGAACGCTCGCTTTGCCCTCAACGCCTCGAACGCCCGCTGGGGTTCGTTGTACGACGCCCTCTACGGCACCGACGCGATCAGCGAAGAAGGTGGCGCGGAGAAAGGCAAAGGCTACAACAAGGTGCGCGGCGATAAAGTCATCGCCTTCGCCCGCGCTTTCCTCGACGAAGCCGCGCCACTGGCCGCCGGCTCCCACGTCGACTCCACCGGCTACAAAATTGCTGACGGCAAACTGATTGTCACCCTCAAGGGCGGCAGCAACAGCGGCTTGCGCGACGACGCTCAGTTGATCGGTTTCCAGGGCGACGCCAACGCGCCAATCGCAGTCCTGCTGAAACACAACGGTCTGCATTTCGAAATCCAGATCGACGCCAGCACCCCGGTCGGCCAGACCGACGCAGCCGGCGTCAAAGACGTCCTGATGGAAGCGGCGCTGACCACCATCATGGACTGCGAAGACTCCGTCGCCGCCGTCGATGCCGACGACAAGGTGGTGATCTACCGTAACTGGCTCGGCCTGATGAAGGGCGATCTGTCGGAAGAAGTTGCCAAGGGCGGCAAGACCTTCACCCGCACCATGAACCCGGATCGCAGCTACACCACAGTCGATGGCGGTGAAGTGACGCTGCATGGTCGCTCGCTGTTGTTCGTGCGCAACGTCGGTCACCTGATGACCATCGACGCGATCCTCGACAGCCAAGGCAACGAAGTGCCGGAAGGCATCCTCGACGGTCTGATCACTTGCCTCGCGGCCATGCACAACCTCAACGGCAACACCTCGCGCAAGAACACCCGCACCGGTTCCGTCTACATCGTTAAACCGAAGATGCACGGCCCGGAAGAAGCGGCGTTCACCAACGAGTTGTTCGGCCGCATCGAAGACGTGCTGGGCCTGAAACGCAACACGCTGAAAGTCGGGATCATGGACGAGGAGCGCCGCACCACGGTCAACCTCAAGGCCTGCATCAAGGCAGCCAGCGAGCGCGTGGTATTCATCAACACCGGTTTCCTCGACCGTACTGGCGACGAAATCCACACCTCCATGGAAGCCGGCCCGATGGTGCGCAAAGCCGACATGAAGGCCGAGAAGTGGATCGGCGCCTACGAGAACTGGAACGTCGATATCGGTCTGAGCACCGGCCTGCAAGGTCGTGCGCAAATCGGTAAAGGCATGTGGGCGATGCCCGACCTGATGGCCGCGATGCTCGAACAGAAAATCGCCCATCCACTGGCCGGTGCCAACACCGCTTGGGTTCCATCGCCGACCGCCGCCGCGCTGCACGCGTTGCACTACCACAAGGTTGACGTGTTCGCCCGTCAGGCCGAACTGGCCAAACGTGCCCGCGCTTCGGTGGACGACATCCTGACCATCCCGCTGGCAGTCAATCCGAACTGGACGCCGGAGCAGATCAAGAACGAACTGGACAACAACGCCCAGGGCATTCTTGGTTACGTGGTGCGCTGGATCGACCAGGGCGTGGGTTGCTCGAAAGTGCCGGACATCAATGACGTCGGCCTGATGGAAGACCGCGCAACGCTGCGTATCTCCAGCCAGCACATCGCCAACTGGCTGCGCCACGGCATCGTGACTGAAGCGCAAGTGATGGAAAGCCTCAAGCGCATGGCGCCGGTGGTGGATCGTCAGAACGCCAACGACGCGCTGTACCGCCCGCTGGCACCGAACTTCGACAGCAACATCGCCTTCCAGGCGGCGGTCGAACTGGTGATCGAAGGCACCAAACAGCCGAACGGTTACACCGAGCCGGTGCTGCACCGTCGTCGTCGCGAGTTCAAGGCTGCCAACGGCCTGTAAATTTGCGTAGATGCCGGACATGAAAAAGCCCTGATCGAGAGATCAGGGCTTTTTTGTTTGTGCGGTGTGGGGGATTTGTGGAGGACTTTAGATCGATCCCCCTCACCCCAGCCCTCTCCCCCATTGGGGGCGAGGGGGAAAGGGAGCCGATCTTTGTGCTTTTCATAACCGGAGTTCGACTGAGGAATTTCAGGTCGGTGTACCTTGCACATCCACCGCGGTCAGTCCCCTCTCCTTCTGGGAGAGGGCTAGGGTGAGGGGCTAGTAGACTCAATACCCAATTCGTGTTTGACCAGACCGAGCAACTTTCCCGTATCAATCGGCTTGAGCAGAAAATCCACCACGCTCAGGTGCATCGCCGCAATGGCGTCTTTTACATCGGCATCGCCGGAAACGATGATGATCGGCAGCGCCGCCCTTACCGATTCACGCACCTGACGAATCAGATCCAGGCCATCGACATTGCCCATGCGCAGATCAGTGATCACCAGCCCGATCGAGGGTTTCTCGGCCAACATCTTCAGTGCGGTTTCACCGCTGGCTGCGGTCATGCAGCGAATGCCGTCGAGCGCCAGAATCTCCGAGAGCAGCTCCCGGGCATCCTTGTCGTCATCGACGATCAGGACTCGCTGCGGAGGCAGATCAGGTTCGAGCATCACAGCGCTGAGTGCTTCGCGCTCGGCGTCGCTCAAAATATCGTGGTCGGGCATGGCGTTCTCTACGTTTTCAAATCAATCACCTGGCACAGTCGTCAGACATCGCCAGGCAGAGCTTCAATGTGCACTTCGTCGGATTTTTTTCCAATAGCCGAGCGGTCGAATTTCCGACTGTTTTTGTAGGGTTCTTCCCAAATGTGCTCAACGGCATGGCAAACCTAGACTTACGTCCAATGGGCACCCCGGCCAGAGGGGTCGACCATGGCTGCAACGATCCGACAACAACAATTCGAAAAAGACTGCGGTAATGGTTATGAGTAAAGCGGACGCCTTCACCCAGGCAGGGAAAACCGCGGTGTTGCAGAACATTCAGGGCACTCTGCAATTCCTCCAGCGCTTCCCGCCCTTCAATCAGATGGAACACGCCCACCTCGCCTATCTGGTGGAGCAATGTCAGCTGCGCTTCTACGGCCAGGGCGAGAGCATCATCAAACCCGCCGATGGCCCGGTTGAACACTTCTATATCGTCAAACAGGGCCGCGTTGTCGGCGAGCGTCCGCACACGGCCAAGGGTGGCACCGAAACCACGTTTGAAATCACCACCGGCGAATGCTTTCCCCTCGCCGCGTTGCTGGGTGAGCGAGCGACCCGCACCGAGCATCTGGCCGGGGAAGATACCTTCTGCCTGCAACTGAACAAACCGGCGTTCATCAAACTGTTCGCCCTGTCCAACATCTTTCGCGATTTTGCCTTGCGCGGGGTCAGCAGCCTGCTCGATCAGGTCAACCAGCAAGTCCAGCAAAAAGCCGTGGAAACCCTCGGCACCCAGTATTCGCTGAATACCCGCCTCGGTGAGCTCGCGATGCGGCATCCGGTGACGTGCAGCCCTGAAACGCCGCTGCGTGAAGCGGTGAAATTGATGCACGAGCAGCAGGTCGGCAGCATCGTCGCGGTGGATGAGCACAAGGCGCCGCTGGGGATTTTCACCCTGCGCGATCTGCGCCATGTGGTGGCCGAAGGGGTGGACGATTTCAGCGAAGCCATTGAACGCCACATGACCCGTGCGCCGTTCTATCTTTCGCCGGATCACAGCGCCTTCGACGCAGCGATTGCCATGACCGAACGGCACATCGCCCACGTTTGTCTGGTCAAGGATCAGCGCCTGTGCGGCGTGGTGTCCGAGCGTGATCTGTTTTCCTTGCAGCGGGTCGATCTGGTGCATCTGGCCAGGACCATCCGCAGCGCCCAGCGCGTCGAACAACTGGTAACCCTGCGCGGCGAGATCGGCCAACTGGTCGAACGCATGCTCGCCCACGGCGCGTCGTCGACGCAGATCACCCACATCATCACCCTGCTCAACGATCACACCGTGTGCCGGGTGATCGAACTGACCCTCGCCGAAAAAGGCGACCCCGGCGTGCCGTTCAGTTGGCTGTGTTTCGGCAGCGAAGGCCGGCGCGAGCAAACGCTGCACACCGATCAAGACAACGGCATTCTGTTCGACGCCCGCGATGCCGCGCACGCGGCGGAGATTCGCGGCAAGCTGCTGCCCATCGCGCAGCAGATCAACCAGAGCCTGGCGCAGTGCGGCTTCACCCTGTGCAAGGGCAACATCATGGCCGGCAACCCGGAGCTGTGTTTGTCCCGGGCGGAGTGGGCGCGGCGCTTTGCGGCGTTTATTCGCGAGGCAACGCCGGAGAACCTGCTGGGCTCGAGCATCTATTTCGATCTGCGGGTGGTCTGGGGTGATGAACAGGGCTGCGCGCAATTGCGCCGGGGGATTCTCGATCAGGTCGGCGACAACCGTTTGTTCCAACGCATGATGGCCGACAACGCCTTGCGCAATCGCCCGCCGGTCGGGCGTTTCCGCGAGTTCGTGCTGGCGCGCAAGAACGGTGAAAAAGCCACACTGGATCTGAAAGTCCAGGGCCTGACGCCGTTCGTGGATGGCGCGCGCCTGCTCGCGCTGGCCAACGGCATCGACGCCAACAACACCCTTGAACGCTTCCGCCAACTGGTGGAAAAAGAAGTCATCGAGCGGCTGGACGGCGCGGCTTATGAAGAGGCTTATCACTTCATCCAGCAAACGCGCATGCAGCAGCATCAGCTCCAGACCCGGGAGAATCAGCCGTATTCCAATCGGGTCGATCCCGACAGCCTCAATCATCTCGACCGACGCATCCTGCGCGAATCCTTGCGTCAGGCTCAGCGCCTGCAAAGCAGCCTGAGCCTGCGGTATCAGCTATGAGCCTGTTCTCGTGGTTGCGTCCGGCAAGTCCAGTGGTGCCGGCAGACCTGCAACAGCGTCTGAAGAAGCTGCCGGCGATCGCTGAGCTGGGCGAATGCAGCCTGCGTAAACAGCGCTGGGTGGTGCTGGATCTGGAAACCACCGGGCTGAATATGAATAAGGATCGAGTGTTGTCGATTGGCGCGGTGGTGATCGAGGACGGCGCTATCGATTTCAGCCAGCAGTTCGAACGCACGCTGCAATGTCGTGAATTGAAGCTCAGCCCCAGCGTGTTGATTCATGGGCTGGGGCCGAATGCGATTGCCGCTGGCAGCGAACCTGCCGAGGCGTTGCTGGAGTTCATGGAGTTTGTCGGTGACAGCCCGGTGCTGGCGTTTCATGCGCCGTTCGATCAGCACATGCTTGGGCGGGCGCTGAAGGAGCACCTGGGATACAAGTTGCAGCAGACGTTTCTGGATGTCGCGGATATTGCGCCGCTGGTGTGCCCGCAGGCGAACATTCGCGAGGCCGGGCTGGATGAGTGGATCGACTGGTTCAAGCTTGAAGTGTTCGAGCGGCACAACGCGAGTGCCGATGCGCTGGCGACGGCGGAGCTGGCGTTGATCCTGTTCAGTCGGGCGCGGGGGCAGCAGATTCATAGCCCGCTGAATTTGCAGCAGCGGTTGAGTCAATGGAAGCGCAGGCAACAAACCCACTCTTTCTAACCCCCGTAGGAGCTGCGTCCCTCCCACCCGACCAGTGGCCAATTGCTAACCATTCCCACCTCTGCCAGAATCGCGAACAATTCTCGTTGGTTAACATTTCCCAATCGGTGCGTCTGGTGTCGTCAGTCCCAAGCCCTCACAGTGAGCTCGTCGGTGCGATGTATCGCGACCATCGCGGTTGGCTGCTGGCGTGGCTGCGGCGCAATGTGGCGTGTCCGCAACGTGCCGAAGACCTGAGTCAGGACACCTTCGTGCGTCTGCTCGGTCGCGATGAACTGCCATCGCCGCGCGAGCCCCGGGCTTTCCTGGTGGCGATCGCCAAGGGTCTGCTGTTCGATTACTTCCGCCGTGCCGCGCTGGAACAGGCCTACCTCACCGAACTGATGCTGATTCCCGAAGGCGAACAGCCATCGGTGGAAGAACAGCAACTGATCCTCGAAGACCTCAAAGCCATCGACCGTCTGCTCGGCAAACTGTCGACCAAGGCCCGCGCCGCTTTCCTTTATAACCGCCTCGACGGCCTCAGCCATGCCGAGATCGCCGAGAAGCTCGGCGTGTCAGTACCGCGTGTGCGCCAGTATCTGGCGCAAGGGATTCGTCAGTGCTACATCGCCCTGTACGGTGAGCCGACATGAGCCCGGCCAGTTCCAGACCGGTGCCGGCGCATGTGCTGGACGCGGCGATTGCCTGGCAACTGACGCTTGATTCGAGCAGCCCGCTGGAGCGCGAGGAATTCGCCAAATGGCACGCGGCCCATGAAGAACATGCGCGGGCGTGGCGCCAGTTGGGCATGCTCGATCAGCGTTTCAGCGTGGCCAAAGGGCCAGCCCGCAGCGCCTTGCTGCAATCGCGCGAGGGCATTCGTCGTCGAGTGCGCAAGCTGGGCAGCGGATTGGCCAGTGTGGTGGCGGTGGTGGGGCTGGCACTGTTTGCGGGCGATCGTTATCTGCCGCTGGATTACTGGCTGGCGGATCAGCGCACTGCGACTGGCGAACAGCGCACCGTGCGCCTGGCCGACGGCACCGTGCTCAATCTCAACACCCACAGCGCTGTGGATGTGCGCTTCGATGAAAAGCAACGCCTGATTGTTTTGCAGGAAGGCGAAATCCTCGTCGAAACCGGCCACGGTGACGCGAGGCCATTCATTGTGGAAACACGCGAGGGCAGCATGCGTGCATTGGGCACGCGATTCCTGGTCAAGCGCGAAGAAGAAGGGACGCGCCTGAGCGTGTTGCAGTCGGCAGTCGCTGCGCATACGCAATCGAAACCTGAAGAACAGATCCTGCGTGAAGGCCAACAAGTGCTGCTGCGCCATGACGGACTGGACGCCATTGTCGCGCTCAACCCTGGCGCCGATGCGTGGACGCGCGGGATGCTGGTGGTCGATAACGCGCGACTGGGGGATCTGGTGCACGAGTTGGGGCGTTATCGACGCGGACATTTGGGCGTGGCACCGGAAGTAGCTGACTTGCGCATTACCGGCAGCTTCCCGTTGCACGACACCGATAAAGCCTTGAGCGCCCTGCTGCCGACCCTGCCGGTGCAGATCGAACAGCACACGCCATTTTGGGTCACCGTGGCGAAGGCTGATACCAAACCTGATTAATGTGGTGCCTGAGCTTTAGCTTTCGCGAGCAGGCTCGCTCCCACATTGGGATGCGTTACCGCTGTGGGAGCGAGCCTGCTCGCGAAGACGTCATCTGCCACAACTCGCCTTTCAGTTAATCGAAATTATTTTCATCCAGCCCTATCACTTTTCCGATCTCGTCCGGCACACAGGCAATTGAGAAATGTTTCCATTCAGGAGCCGCCGTATGTCCCGTTCGCTAGACACCTTGTTGCGCCCCAGTCTGTTGGCTGTCGCCATCGCTCTGGGCGCCCCGCTGATCAGCAGCCCGTTGTTCGCCGCTGAACAAGCGTCCAGCGTGCGAGCCTACAACCTGCCGGCCGCGCCTCTGTCCACCACGTTGAACCAGATCGCCAGCCAGGGTGGCCTCGCGCTGTCGCTGAATCCGTCGCTGGCGGCAGGCAAGACCTCGGCCCCGGTGAACGGCCAGTACGACGCCACTGGCGCGTTGCGTGCAGCGTTGCAAGGCACTGGCCTGCAACTGGAACAAAGCAGCACCGGCACTTACACCTTGGTCGCTGTGCCTGAGGGTGTGATGGCGCTGCCGGAAACATCGGTGATCGGTGTGGAAAATCTGGAAACCGCCTGGAGCCCTGTCGAGGGCTACACCGCCACGCGCACCGCCGCCGGCACCAAGACCGACACCGCGCTGGTCGAAGCACCGCGCTCGATCTCCGTCGCCACCCGCCAGCAAATGGACGACCGTAGCGTGCACAGCCTCGATGACGCCGTGCGCTACATGCCGGGCATCACCGCCAGCAGCTACGGCAGCGACACCCGCGCGGACTGGCTGCGCGTACGCGGCTTCGAGCCGACCCAGTTCCTCGACGGCCTGCCACTGCCAAAAGGCGTGTACGCCAACCCGAAACAGGAAACCTGGAACCTCGACCGCCTCGCCCTGCTCCGTGGCCCGGCCTCTTCGGTGTACGGCCAGACCCCGCCGGGCGGCCTGCTGGATATGGTCAGCCGCCGTCCAAGTGACATCGCCAGCAGCGAAATTCAGCTGCAATACGGCAGCGACAACCATCGCCAGATCAACTTCGCCAGCACCGGCAAGATCGATGAGGCGGGTCAGTTTCTCTATGGCATCAGCGGCGTCGTACGTGACAGCGGTACTCAGGTCGACCACGTTGACAACAAGCGCTACAACATCGCGCCGAGCCTGACCTGGAACATCGACGACGACACCAAATTCACCCTGTTGAGCCAGTTCACCCGCGACGATACCGGCATCACCAGCCAGTTCCTGCCGATTCAGGGCACCAAGATCAAGTCGCCGCTGGGTGACATTTCCCATCACAAGAATCTGGGTGACCCGGATTGGGAATATTACGACCGCACTTACTACGCGCTGGGCTACGCGTTCGAACATCGCTTGAACGATACCTGGCAGTTCAAGCAGAACCTGCGTTACACCAAGTCGGATCTGTCGTTCCAGGCACTGACCGTTGGCTCGTACCCGTTCACCGAAGTGGATGATCAGGGCAACGTCGGCCGTACCAGCACCAGCGTCGACGAAGACATCAGCCAGTTCGCCGTGGACAACAACTTCCAGGCCGATTTCGCCACTGGCGATATCCGCCACACCTTGCTGCTGGGTCTGGATCACCAGCGCAGCAACACCAACTACACCTCTATATTTGGTGATGGTCTTCAAACCAACGTGATCAACCCGATCTACGGCCAGCCGATCGTGCGTCCGGCGCGCTCCACAGCGTTTTACGACTACAACCAGAAGACCTACCAGACCGGCCTCTACGTCCAAGATCAAATGGCCCTCGACCAATGGCGCCTGACCCTCGGCGGCCGTGAAGACTGGGTTCACACCAGCACGCGATTCATCAACAAAGCAGACGCCACCAACACCCAGCGCGACAAGGCGTTCAGCGGCAACGCGGCACTCAGCTATGTGTTCGATTCAGGCTTCGTGCCGTACCTGTCGTACGCCGAATCCTTCCAGCCGACCACGGGCGCCGACGCTACCTCCACCGGTTCGCTCAAGCCAACCGAAGGCAAGCAATGGGAGCTGGGCATCAAGTACCAGCCGCCGGGCAGCAAGACGCTGTTGAGCGCCGCCGTGTATGACCTCACCCAGAAAAACGTCTCGGTCAACACCTTCGTCGACGGCGTGTCGATCACCAGCCAGACCGGCGAAGTGAAAGTCAAAGGCCTTGAGCTGGAAGCGGTCTCGGACGTTACCGATAACCTGAAAGTCATCGCCGCCTACACCCTGGCCAAATCCGAAGTGCAGAACGGCACCGACAAGGGCAATCGCCTGCAACTGATGCCCAACCAGCAAGCGTCGTTGTGGACCGATTACACCTGGCACACCGGCGTACTCGACGGCTTCGGCATCGGTGCCGGCGTGCGTTACACCGGCAACACTTACGGCGACAAGGCCAACACCTGGCTGGGCAAGGCGGACGCCTACACCGTGTTCGACGCGAGCGTGCATTACGACCTCGGCCGTCTGGACAACAGCCTCAAGGGCGCGTCGCTGGCACTGAACGCGACCAACCTGTTCGACAAGGAATACATTTCCACCTGCGACAGCTTCTACTGCTACTACGGCGACACGCGCAGTGTCGTCGCCAGCGCCACTTATAAGTGGTAAGCGATTGAGCTGAAACAGGTCATGTCACCCGGCCGTCCTTCGTGGACGGCTTTGGTGTTTTTGAAGGTCATGAAATGAAAAGTAAAACAATCCGCCGCTGGTCGTTCATCCACACCTGGACCAGCCTGATCTGCACCGTGTTTTTGCTGATGCTGGCCTTGACCGGCCTGCCGTTGATTTTCAGCCATGAAATCGACCACCTGCTCGGCGATGCTCCGGTAGTACGCGAGATGCCGGCCGACACGCCGCGCCTGAATCTGGCGCAACTGGTCGAGGCTGCGGAAAAACATCGCCCGGATGACGTCGTGCAGTACTTCGGCTTCGACGACGATGAGCCGAACGCCGTGCTGACGATCATGGCGAAAACCGCCGGCACCGAGCCCAATTCTTCGCACACCTTCATGCTCGATGCGCGCACCGGCGAAGCGCTGGAAACGCCCTCGGCGAACGGCGGTTTGATGCTGTTCATCCTGCGCCTGCACGTCGACATGTTCGCCGGGTTGCCGGGCAAGTTGCTGCTGGCGTTCATGGGGCTGTTATTTGTCGTGGCGATAGTTTCCGGGACGGTGCTGTACCTGCCGTTCATGCGTCGTTTGAAATTCGGCACCGTGCGCCAGGACAAATCCACCCGCCTGCGCTGGCTCGACCTGCATAACCTGATCGGCGTCGTCACGCTGACGTGGGCGTTGGTTGTCGGTGTGACCGGTGTGATCAGCGCCTGCGCCGACTTGCTGATCGCTGCATGGCGCAACGACTCGCTCAATACCTTGATCGCGCCCTATCGCGATGCGCCGCCGCTGACTCATCTAGCGCCAGCCACCCGCTTGCTCGACATTGCCGGCGAAGTCGCGCCGGGCATGAAGCCGGATTTCATCGCCTTCCCCGGCACGCGCTTTTCCAGCGAGCACCATTACTCGGTGTTCATGAAGGGCGGCACGCATTTGACCTCTCACCTGCTGACGCCGGTATTGATCGACGCGACGACCCTGCAAGTCACCGCCGTGGCGGAACGACCGTGGTACATGGACGCCATGGGCATGTCCCAGCCGCTGCACTTCGGTGACTACGGCGGCATGCCGATGAAGATTCTCTGGGCCGCCCTCGATGTACTGACAATCATCGTGCTCGGCAGCGGCGTGTATTTGTGGGTAGTACGGCGCAGAGCGGCCAAGCCCGTGCTGGAAACGACGGAGGCCTCTGCATGAAGCCGCGTCAGTCGAATTTCTGGAAGGTGTTCAGCACGCCGCTGGTGATCGCGCTACTCAGTGCGGCGGGGTTGTTTGCGGCGTTGCTGGGGGATGGGGTTTGGGATGCGCTGAGTTGGATCGGCTTGGGTGTGCCGGCATTTCTGGCCATAAGAGGTCTATTGCTGCGAAGCTGAAAAACCCTGTAGGAGTGAGCCTGCTCGCGATGGCTGCGGGTCAGTCAACATAGGTATTGAATGTCATTACGCTATCGCGAGCAGGCTCACTCCTACATTTGGTTCGGCGCAAGGCTTGAGCTCGTGCACTGACAGGCTATGCTGCCCCATCACTGTCCTGATCGAGACCCTGCCAATGTCCGTCCCCAGCATGACCCTGTTCCACAACACGCTCTCCCCGTTCGTACGCAAAGTGATGGTGTTTCTGCACGAGACCGGCCAGCAGGATCGCGTCGCGTTGCAAGACTGTGTGCTCAGCCCGGTCAGCCCCAGTGCCGAGCTCAACGCCGACAACCCGCTGGGCAAGATCCCGGCCCTGCGCTTGGCCGACGGCGATGTCATCCATGACAGCCGCGTGATCCTCGATTACCTCGACCACCAACACGTCGGCAACCCGCTGATCCCTCGCGACGGTTCGGCCCGCTGGCGGCGTCTGACCCTGGCCTCGATGGCCGACGGAATCATGGATGCCTCGGTGATGGTGCGTTACGAGCAGGTGCTGCGTGCACCGGAAAAACACTGGGACGAATGGCTCGAAGCCCAGCGCGACAAGATCCGTCGCGCCCTCGCCCTGCTGGAAAAAGACGCGATTGCCGAACTGACCAGCCATTTCGATGTAGCGGCGATCAGCGTGGCGTGTGCACTTGGCTACCTCGATCTGCGCTTCCCGGACCTGGGCTGGCGTGAGGCCAACCCACAACTGGCCAACTGGTTCTTTGAAGTCAGTCAGCGACCGTCCATGATCGCGACCATGCCCAAGCCTTAAAACGGCGGCGCCTGTTCCGGCCTCTTCGCGAGCAGGCTCGCTCCTACAAGTGATTTGTGTTCATGCACAGTGTGGGAGTGAGCCTGCTCGCGATGGCACCACCTCGGTTCCGGCGGCAGTGACGCAAAGATCAGCGTCACCAACACCGCAGCCTCCCGCTGATCCTCACGCAACCCGCTCATTGCACCGCCCCGATATCAAACTCCAGCGGCTTGGCCGGCTTCTGCCCGATACCGTACCAATCGAGTTTGCGCGTCAGCACCATAAACACACCGAGCAAGCCGAACAGCAGCAGCGAACCCATGAGCAGCGCGTAATCCTCGGCACTCAACAAGCCATAGAGCAGGCCATACAACGCCGCCAACCCCGCCGAAAAACTCAAGCCATGACGCACGCTGTGCAGCACGTGGCAGACATAGAACCCGATCAGCAACACACAACCACTGGCCGACAACAGATACGCCAGGGCAAACCCGATGTGTTCCGACAGCGACAGCAGCAACAGGTAAAAGAACGCCAGCGCCACCCCCACCAACGCATATTGCACCGGGTGCACCGCCAGACTCTTGAGCACTTCGAAGAGGAAGAAACCGGCGAACGTCAGGACGATAAACAACAGCGCATATTTGATCGCCCGGTCACTCTTCAGATATTGATCCACCGGGTCGATGAAGCTCACGCCGAAGCTACGGGCATTGAAGCCATCGCAATCATTGCTGCTGACACAGCGGCTCATGGCGTCTTGCAGGTTGGTGGAGAAGAACGTGGTCTGCCAGTCGGCGCTGAAACCGGCGTCGTTGATTTCCCGTTTGGCCGGCAGGAAGTTGCCGATGAAGCTTGGGTGCGGCCAGTTGGCGGTCAGGCTGACGCTGCTGCTCTTGCCCACCGGCAGCACCTGCAATGAACCGGTGCCTTGCAGACGCAGGTCGAAACCGAACGCCAGTTCGTTGGTTTTGCTGGTGTCGAGCTGCGGCAGCGTCACTCGCACACCCTCGCCGAGCCAGCCGACTTGAGTCCCGGGAACGAAGTCCAGGCGCTGGCCGTCGAGTTCCAGTTTCAAGGCATTTTCGATGCCGCGAATGTCGCTGATGCCGACCGCGAGAAACGGCGCATCGAACTGGTAATCGGCGAAGTCTTCCTTGATGCCCAATTGCGCTGGCAGCGAAAAACTGCCGTTGATGCGGTTCTCGGCATGGAACAGCCGCGCTTCGTAAATGCCCCGGGCGCGCAGTTCGGTCTGTACCTGGCCATCGAGTTCGAACCGTTCCGGCAGAAAGTACAAACGCCCGCGTTCTTCGCTCGGCTCGTCATAGCGCTTGTTGGTTTTGTCGTTGAGCTTCCAGTTGTGAATCACTTTGCGGTACGGCACCACCATCACCGGGCCGCTGATCTGCTGGCTGTAACTGGAGCTGCGGGCAATGTCTTGCAGCACGCCGTCGCGCAGTTGCTGGCGCTCGTCGATGACCCCGTCGATCATCAGCAGTGGTATCAGCAACAGCAGGATCAAAAGGGCAATGGCCCCGAGCTTTATGGTCAGATTCTTGTTCATGGGACTCTCCCTGTTTTGATGGGCAGAGTCTGGATGGGCTGTATGGGGAATTTGTGGGGGGAATGTGGAGATTGTGTGGAGACTTCAACGGCCCCTTCGCGAGCAGGCTCGCTCCTAAATTGGAATGCGCCACCTGTGGGAGCGAGCCTGCTCGCGAAGGCAGCGACTCGGTCTCAAGGCAAGCGCAATGTCACTTCAACGCCATTTTCAACATTGCGAATACTCATCGACCCACCATGCAACTTGACCACTTCCTCGACGAAGTTGAGTCCCAGTCCGGTACTTTTGCGTCCACTGTCCGGGCGCGGCAATGAATAGAAGCGTTCAGTCAAACGCGGCAAAGCGTAGTCAGGAATCGCCGCCGTCTCATTGAACAAACGAAATTCGATTTGCTCGCCAACCCGCTCGGCACTGAACCGCAGCAACCCCTCGACCGGGGTGAAATCCAGCGCATTCTCCAGCAGATTACCCAGCGCCTGACGCAGCAAAAATGGCTCGCCGATCAGCAGCAGACTCGCCGAGATCGCCTGTTCAATGCGCAGCTGCTTGCCTTCGATTCGCGCGGTCTGAGCCTGCAACAACTCATCGACCAACACCGCCAGCGGCACGGCCACTCGTTCCTCAAGACCCTGGCGCTGCTCAACCTGCGCCAGATTCAGCAAGCGCTCGATCAACTGCTGCATCCGCGCACTTTCGCTGTCGATATTGCCGACAAAGCGCAGGCGCTGAACCGGCGACATATCGCCCTGCAGCAACTCCGCCGCACCGCGAATCGCCGCCAGCGGACTTTTCAATTCATGGGTCAGCGTGTGCACATAGCGTTCAACGTAGGCCTTGCCTTCCAGTTGCGTACGCATCTGCTCGACCGCTGTGGCCAGTTGCTCAAGTTCGCCACCGCGATAGTGCGGCACTTCCACTCGCCGGCCTTCACTGACGGCCTGGGCATAACCGGTCAAGCGATGCAGTGCGCGGCTCAGCCACCATGACAGCAAGGCGCCGAACAACAAACCGAGGCCAATCAGACCGGCGCCATAAAACAGCAAACGCCGTTCGGTGCGATCAACGTAAGGCTGCAACGAGCTGTTGGGTTTGGCCACGGTCACTACGCCAATGATCTGGCCGTTGTCGCGGATCGGCGCACCGACGTGCATCACCGACGAGCTCGGGTCATCCGGATCGCTGCGGCTGGAACGCGCGCCGTATTCGCCGCGCAAAGTCAGGTAGACGTCGTTCCAGCGCGAATAATCCTGGCCCACCGCAACACCGCTGGAATCCAGCACCACCCGGCCCTTGGCGTCGGTGACATAGATGCGATGGTTGACCTGATTCTTCGGCAGCCCCCAGATCGTCGCTTGCGGCTGGCGTTCGCCGTAGGCGCGCAGCAACTCGGGCCAGCGATTCTCGCTGAGGGTACCGGCCTTGAAATCGTCGCGCAGGATTTCCGCCAGCAGGTTGGCGGTGTCGACCAGGGTTTCTTCGGTGGACTGACGCACACCGGGACGGATTTCCTCCATCACCGTGTTGAGCACGAAATAACCGGTCAGGCCGACAAACAGCACATACACCAGGAAAATCCGCAGCCCCAACGACATCAGCTGTGCCCCGGGCTGTAGCTGTAACCGAGACCGCGATGGGTCTGGATCGGCTCGGCTTCGGCACGCACCAGACGCAGCTTGGCGCGCACGCTTTTGATGTGGCTGTCGATGCTGCGCTCGTAACCGGCATCCGCCGCCACACCCAATGCATCGAGCAATTGCTCGCGACTGAAGACCCGCTCCGGTTGGTCGAGCAGGCATTGCAGCAGGCGGAATTCGTGACGGGTCAGGCTCAGAGGCTGACCGCGATAAGCAATCTGCACGCGCTCGGGATCGATGCGAAACAACGCCGAGGACACCTCAACCGTGGGCCGTGGCGCCATGCGCTTGAGAATCGCGCGAACCCGCGCCGCCACTTCCCGTGGGCTGAACGGCTTGACCACGTAGTCGTCGGCACCGATTTCAAGCCCCACGACACGGTCGATCTCGGCGTCCCGCGCACTGAGGAACAGCACCGGCACTTCACTGAAGCGGCGCAGCTGTTTGCAGGTTTCGAAACCGCTGATGTCCGGCAGGCCGATGTCGAGAATGATCAGATCGGCCGGGGTCTGGCGCTGATGTTCCAGCGCCGCCGCGCCGAGGCTCACCCAAGTGGTGGTGAACCCCTCGCCCTGCAAGGCAAAAATCAGCGTATCGGCAATCGCCGCTTCGTCTTCGACAATCAGGATATGAGGCATGGCGTCCGAGCCCGTGGGTTAAGTGCGCGAACGGTGCCCCAAGCCTGACGTTACGTCAATGAGACCACTTGGCTTAACAGTCCGGTTTGTCGGCGGTGAAGCGCCGTGCTGGGTTCACTGCTGCGCCAAACTCGCGCAAGGCCTTGGCACCGATCAGCAGCGGATAGTTGAAGTTGCTGCGGTCGGTCAGGTTGACCTCCACGGTGCGCTTGACGTTGCCCAGGCACAGCTCCAGATCGACCACCGGGCGCTTGGCGACTTCGGTGGCTTCGCGATCTTCGTCTTCTTCATCGGAGCGGCTCTTGATCTTGCTGATGCGCGCAACCTTGTGTTCGTAGACCTTGTTGCTGGCGTCCTTGGTGCCGAGGCGGAAGCGCACCCAGTCGTCGCCATCGCGGGTGAAAGTCTCGATGTCCTTGGCCGACAGCGACGCGGTCAGCGCGCCGGTGTCCATTTTGGCCTTGAGCACTTCACCGCCGATTTCCGGCAGTGCGATGTATTCGTAACGCCCGTACAGGGTCGGCTCGGCGGCCATGACTGGCAGGGCGACGAGGGCAAACAGTGCAAGGAGGGATTTCACGTAAGGGGCTTCCTTGAAAAATGAGGGCGGCAGACGTGGGATTTTAGACCTTGTTCCACCCGATCGTTCCCACGCTCTGCGTGAGCATGCATCCAGTGACGCTCTGCGTCACAGGGACGCGGAACGTCCCGGGCGGCGTTCCCACGCAGAGCGTGGGAACGATCATCCAACCCGCAGCATAGCGGTACAAAAGTGAAACATTCGTCAGTGCAAATTTGGCCTGTCGCCCGAAGCCACTTATCATGGCGCGTCCATCCGCTTTCATAGAGTTGCTTATGCGCCGCCTGCTCACCGGCTGTTTCGTCACCCTGCTGCTGTTGCTCAACACCCTGATTCTGATCGGGCCGTTGATGATCTTTGCCCTGCTCAAACTGGTAGCGCCCGGGCGCTGGCGTGATTACGCGTCGGGGGCGGTAATGTGGATTGCCGAGACCTGGGCAGAAATCGACAAGCTGATTTTTCGCCTGTGCATTCCTACTCAATGGGACATTCGTGGCGGCGAAAACCTGCGCGGCGACACCTCTTATCTGGTGGTCAGCAACCATCAGTCGTGGGTCGACATTCCGGCGCTGATCCAAACCCTCAACCGGCGCACGCCGTTCTTCAAGTTCTTCCTCAAGAAAGAACTGATCTGGGTGCCGTTTCTGGGCCTGGCCTGGTGGGCGCTGGATTACCCGTTCATGAAGCGCTACACCAAGGCGTTTCTGGCGAAGAACCCGGAGCTGGCGGGCAAGGATCTGGAGATCACCAAACAGGCATGCGAGCTGTTCAAGCGTCAGCCCGTGACCGTGGTGAATTATCTGGAGGGCACCCGCTACACCGCCGCGAAAAGCGCGCAACAACAGTCACCGTTCAGCCACTTGCTCAAGCCCAAGGCTGGCGGCGTAGCGTTTGTATTGGCGGCGATGGGTGAACAACTGGATGCGATCCTCGACGTCACCGTGGTTTATCCACAGGCGACGATTCCAGGATTCTGGGATTTGATCAGCGGCAACGTGCCGCGAGTGATCATCGACATCAAGACCCGCGAACTCGACCCGGCGCTGTGGCAGGGCGATTACGAAAACGATCCGGTGTTTCGCCAGAAGGTCCAGAACTGGGTCAACCAGCTCTGGACCGAGAAAGATCAGCGCATCGCTGAACTGAAGAACGGGCGCGGCTGAATCAGCTACCGGTGCCAGTGCCCCAGATGCTGCCCAGACTGCTCAGCAGCGAGCCGCCAACGCCCTGCTGACCGAGGTATTGCAGAATCACCGGGGCAAACTGGCCGATCATGCCGCTGTCCATGCCCAAGGCGCTGAACGCATTGTTCAGGTCATTGGTGTCCTTGACGTTGCCCAAGGCATTTTCCAGCCCGGCCGACTTGCCCGACGAGCCGAGCAAACCGCTCAGCGCAGCCAGATTGCCACCGCCGCCGGAGAGTTTGTCGATGCCCGGCACTTCCTTGGCCAATTGCGAATAGTCGGTGCTGCTCAGCTGGTTCTTCGCCAGCCCCAGCATCGCACTGGTGCCGCCCACGGCTTGCTGCGGGGTAACGTTCAGCGCACTCAGAGCGCTCAACAAACCAGCGGTTTCCGAAGTCGGTGCCGCAGCGGCAGCCTTGTCGCCGCCCTGCATGCTCGAAGCTGCCTTGGTCACATCGTCCAGGCTGAAACCGGCGAACACCGGGCCGGCCGCCAGGGTCATGAGTGATGCCAAAGCAAAACCGCGTGAAATCTTCATTCAGACATCCTCTTGCGCTGTGGAAACCACCCGTCAAATGGGCGGTGAAGCTGCCGGTTTGACCGGGTATCCGCCGGCATGTTCCTCGCCCGCGCATCCATTTTCAGCATAGCCACGTATATAAAACGTGAAACCCTGGAATTGCCGCGATGAATGGCACAAGCGCCATCACTGAACTAGCCTGTGAACAGCCCGAGATCAGTCCTTGTCGCCCACGCCTTGCCTGGAGACTCATCATTTCCATCGCCGACACCGATCAGCTGCGACACCTGTTGGCCCAGTGCTCACTGGGCGACCGTCGCGCGTTCGAAACGCTGTACCGCAGCGTCGGCCCGCGCCTGCACGGCGTTGCCTTGCGTTTTATGGGCCGACCCGATCTGGCCGAAGAAGTGTTGCAGGAAAGCTTCGTGCGCATCTGGAACAACGCTTCGCGCTACGAAGCGCATCTGTCGGCGCCGCTGACCTGGATGATCAACATCACCCGCAATCAGGCCATCGACCAACTGCGCAAACAGCGCGACCGGCCGCTGAGCGATCTCGAACTGGACGCACTGCCGGACGAAAGTCCTTCGGCACATGAACAATTGAGCAGCGCCCGCGAGGCTCAGGCGCTGAACCGTTGCCTGGAAACCCTCGACAGCATGCAGCGCCAGTCGATCAGCGTGGCCTACTTTCAGGGCCTGTCGTGTACCGAACTGGCCGAGCATCTGGCCACGCCGCTGGGCACGGTCAAGTCGTGGATCCGCCGGGGCATGGAACGCCTGCGCCGGTGCCTTGAATCATGAACTACCAGACCCCTGCCCTGCGCCGTTCCCTCGCAGCCGATTACGCCATCGGCTTGATGAGCCCGGCTGCGCGTCGACGCTTCGAACAATTGCTGCTCGACGACGCAGCACTGCGTGCCGAGCTGGCGCACTGGCAAGATACGCTGGCGACCCTCACCGAATCCCTGCCGGAGCAACCGGTGCCCGACCGCGTATGGCATGGCATTACCGCGCGGATTGAGCCGCAAGTCCTGCACGTGCCGGAAAAACGTCCGTTCTGGAACTGGCTGCGCGTTACGGCTGCGCTGTGTTCGATCGTGGTGCTGGTGTTCCTCGGCTCGCTGTACAACCGCGACGACGCCCGCTACCGCGCCACCCTGCTGAGCGCCGACGCGCAACCGGCGCTCAAGGTCGAGGCGCATGCTGATTATCTGCAAGTCGAGCCGCTGACCCTCGCCGCCATCGATCCAACTCGCAGCCTGGAACTGTGGGCGATCCCGGCGGATGGCAAGCCGATTTCGCTGGGTGTGATCCCGGCCGGGGGTAAAGGCAAAGTTGAGTTGAGTGAGGCGCAGAAAGTGTTGATCGGCAAGCCGGTTGCGTTGGCGGTGACTCTTGAGCCGAAGGGTGGCTCGCCGACGGGCAAACCGACGGGGCCGGTATTGTATCAAGGGGCGTTGGCGGCGCTCTGACTTTGAATCCATTAGCTCAGATTCTTCTTACCAGGCTCATCACCATCTCAAAAAAAGCTAAAAAACTGTCAGATCTGACAGTTGGCGCCAGTCCCCTACAACGCCAACATTGGTGCTCCCATTACGTAACGGAGTACAAATGATGAAGTTGAAAATTGTCGCAGGTGTCCTGGTTTCGGCGGCTATGATGAGCACCGCCTATGCAGCAACGTGCCCGACTCTCTCGGTGACCCATTCTCAAGACGCCGAAGATCTAACCTTCACCTCTGCACGCCTTAAAGACAAAGACAGTTCCAATTCAGTTGTTATCTGCCGATTTGAAGGCAAGGACGACATCGCCGCCTCGATCGGTTACAGAAACGATACTCCGGTAAAAGCGACCATCCCTGCGAATTGGAGCGGCGATGACTGTTCTGTCAAGGACGGTGATGCCCGCAAATGCGCGTTCGAGGTAGCGAAATAACAAACCAAAAAGGGCAACCCGAGGGCTGCCCTTCTTATAGGGGTGAAACCTACGCCGCACTAAACAACTTGTGCGGATCAATCACAAACTTCTTCGGCACGCCCGCATCGAACTCGCCATACCCTTCTGGCGCCTGATCGAGGCTGATGACTTGCACGCCGACCACTTCAGCGATGTTGATGCGATCCCACATGATCGCCTGCATCAGTTGGCGGTTGTACTTCATCACGGGCGTTTGCCCGGTGTGGAAGCTGTGGGATTTGGCCCAGCCCAGACCGAAGCGGATGCTCAGGCTGCCCATTTTCGCGGCGGCGTCGACGGCGCCCGGGTCTTCGGTGACGTACAGGCCCGGAATACCGATCTTGCCGGCGACCCGCACCACGCCCATCAGCGAGTTGAGTACGGTGGCCGGGGCTTCGGATTTCACCCCGTCGTGACCGTGGCCGCGGGCTTCGAAGCCTACGCAGTCCACCGCACAGTCCACTTCCGGCTCGCCTAGAAGTGCGGCGATCTGTTCGTGCAGTGGGGTGTCTTTGGACAGGTCGACAATTTCGAAACCCTGAGCCTTGGCGTGGGCCAGGCGGATGGTGTTGACGTCGCCGACGATCACCACCGCAGCGCCCAACAGACGCGCCGAAGCGGCGGCGGCCAGGCCGACCGGGCCAGCGCCGGCAATGTAAACGGTGCTGCCCGGGCCAACGCCCGCAGTCACCGCACCGTGATAACCGGTCGGCAGAATGTCGGAGAGGCAGGTCAGGTCGCGAATTTTCTCCATGGCCTTGTCGCGATCCGGCAGTTTCAGCAGGTTGAAGTCGGCGTACGGCACCAGCACGTATTCGGCCTGGCCACCGGTCCAGTCGCCCATGTCGACGTAACCGTAAGCGCCGCCGGCACGGGCCGGGTTGACGGTCAGGCAGACGCCGGTGTGTTGTTCTTTGCAGGAACGGCAGCGCCCGCAAGCCACGTTGAACGGTACGGAGACCAGATCGCCGATTTTCAGGTTCTCGACGTCGGAGCCTTTTTCGATCACCTCGCCGGTGATCTCGTGGCCCAGTACCAGACCGGTCTGCGCCGTGGTACGGCCGCGCACCATGTGTTGGTCGGAGCCGCAGATGTTGGTGGAAACCACTTTGAGAATGACCCCGTGCTCGATCTTGCGACCGCGCGGGTCCTGCATTTTCGGATAGTCGATTTTCTGTACTTCGACCTTGCCAGCGCCGAGATACACCACACCACGATTGCCAGACATGCTTTCACCTCGCTGTTGTTTTTATGAAACCGCGTTGCCCAGGCAGGCAGCGCGTTAAATGCTCGGTAAATCAAAAGATCGCAGCCTTCGGCAGCTCCTACATGAATCGCATCCCCCTGTAGGAGCTGCCGAAGGCTGCGATCTTTTAGCTATCTAAAGAACGACCGTGCGATTGGCGTTGAGAAACACCCTGCGCTCAATGTGATAGCCAACGGCGCGGGCCAATGTCAGGCCCTCGATATCCCGCCCCTTGGCAATCAAGTCTTCCGGGTAATGACTGTGATCCACCGCCTCGACACCTTGGGCGATGATCGGCCCTTCATCGAGGTCGTTGTTGATGTAATGCGCCGTCGCGCCGACCAGTTTCACGCCCTTGTTATAGGCCTGGTGATACGGCTTGGCACCCTTGAAGCCCGGCAACAGAGAGTGATGAATGTTGATCGCCTTGCCATCGAGCTTGCGGCACAGCTCCGGCGACAGCACCTGCATGTAGCGAGCGAGAATCACCAGTTCGGCGCCAGACTCTTCGATCACCTGCAAGACCCGACGCTCCTGCGACGGTTTGTCGTTGGGATCGAGGGGGAAATGGTAGTAGGGAATCTGGTGCCAGTCGGCCAACGGCTTGAGGTCGGGGTGGTTGGACACCACAGCCGCGACGTCCATCGACAACTGGCCGATGCGCTGGCGGTAGAGCAAGTCGTTGAGGCAGTGATCGGCCTTGGAGACCATGATCACCACTTTTGGCCGGTAGTTCGGCGCGGTCAGCTCGAAGATCATGCCGAAGGCTTGGCCACGTTCGGCGAGGCCGGCGCGGAAGGATTGTTCGTCGAAACCGTCGGGCTGGCGGAATTCCACACGAATGAAAAAAAGCCCGGAGAGGCGGTCATCGAAGGAATGGTGCTCGGTGACGTAGCAACCCTGCTCGAACAGAAAACGCGTCACCGCGTCCACGGTGCCGAGAACGCTGGGGCAGTCGGCGGTCAGAATCCATGTGTCTGGGGCGCGGCTCATGGTGCGGTGACTCCTGTTTCAACATCTGTGAGCAGAGTGAACTCTGTGGCTATGCTGAACTGCTTTTGTGGTGAGGGGATTTATCCCCGATCGGCTGCGAAGCAGTCGTAAAACCTGTGTATTCGATCTACCTGATAAACACTGTGGCTGGTTTGGGGCGGCTTCGCCCCCCGTCGGGGATAAATCCCCTCACCACAGAAGCACGCACGACGGCAATTCAGTGTCAGGCCTGCACGCTCAACCCGTATTCAGCCGAAGCATCCTGCAACCACAACCACCAGTAATCCGAGAAGCTGCGACGGATCAGCAGCTCCCAAGTGTCCTCAGCGGTATGACGAATCATCAGCTGCGACTTGGCGAACACCGTGCCCACGGCTTTGCCGACCGGGAAGTTGTTGGGGTGCACGTCGTAGCTGGTGGACTTCATCAATACCTGACGCACATTCGGCCCGCTCAGTTCGAGCACTTGCTGGCCGCCGCTGACGTTGACGATCGCGATGTGCAGATCACCCAGCGCTTCACGCAGCTTCTGCTCGGCGGCGAGCTCTTCGCCGCTCGGCACGATCAGCAGCCACTCATCCGGGCCCATCCATTGCAGGCTGGTTTCACCTTTGACGATCACGCTCAGGGCGCCCGGCAGTTCAATGCCCAGGGCCTTGTGTACGCCAGCGGCGAACGCTGCATCGTGGCCATCGCCACGGATGGTCAGGTGACCCAGTAATTTTTTCTCACGCACGATCACGCCGGCATTCTTGCGGCCCTTGCCGACCAGACTGGCGAGGTCGGCATGGTGCAGCGACGACTCGGCACGGGCACCGGTGGTCGGGCGTTGTTGGTACACGTTGGCTGTGGTCATAAAGCACCTTTGCTGAATTCTTGATCGTTCCCACGCTCTGCGTGGGAACGATTAGTGTCAGATGTTCTGGCGATCACCCTTCGGATCGAAGAACACCGAAGAAACAATCTCTGCCTCGATCACGCTGCCATCGGCCAGCGGTGCAAACACCCGCTCGCCGAGGCGTTTCAGACCGCCCTTGACCACGCCCATGGCAAACGAATAGCCAAGGGAGTTGTGCGCATAACTGGAGGTCACGTGGCCGACCATCGTCATCGGGATCGCCTGTTTGGTGTTGAACACCAACTGCGCACCTTCCGGTAGCCATTTGGTCGGATCGATCGGCTTCAGGCCTACCAACTGTTTGCGCTGATCACGCACACAGTCTTCACGGTTCATGCCGCGCTGGCCGATCCACGAGAACGGTTTGGTGCGACCGACGCACCAACCCATGTTCAGATCGTCCGGGGTCATTGAGCCGTCAGTATCCTGGCCGACGATGATGAAACCTTTCTCGGCGCGCAGAACGTGCATGGTTTCAGTGCCGTACGGGGTCAGGTTGTACTGCTTGCCGGCCTCGACGATTTTCTCCAGCACGCCCATCGCATAGTCGGCCTGCACGTTGACTTCGTACGACAGCTCACCGGTAAACGAGATGCGGAACACCCGCGCCGGCACACCGCCAACCAGACCTTCTTTCCAGGTCATGAACGGGAAGGCTTCGTTGCTCAGATCGATGTCGGTCACAGCGCTGAGCAGCTTGCGGCTGTTCGGGCCGGACAGGGTCATGGTCGCCCAGTGGTCGGTCACGGAAGTGAAGTACACCTTCATGTCCGGCCATTCGGTCTGGTGGTACAGCTCCAGCCATTGCAGGACGCGCGCGGCGCCGCCGGTGGTGGTGGTCATGACGAAATGGTTGTCGGCCAAGCAAGCCGTCACACCGTCGTCGAAGACCATGCCGTCTTCTTTGCACATCAAACCGTAACGGGCCTTGCCCACGTCGAGCTTGGTCCAGGCGTTGGTGTACACGCGGTTGAGAAACTCGCGGGCATCCGGGCCTTGAATGTCGATCTTGCCCAGGGTCGAGGCGTCGAGCAGGCCGACGCTGTCGCGCACGGCTTTGCATTCGCGCTTCACGGCAGCGTGCAGGTCTTCACCGTTTTTCGGGAAGTACCATGGACGTTTCCACTGGCCGACGTCTTCAAACTCGGCGCCGTTTTTCAGGTGCCATTGATGCAGCGCGGTGTAACGAACCGGCTCAAAGATGTGCCCGCAATGCCGGCCGGCCACGGCGCCGAACGTCACCGGCGTGTAGTTCGGACGGAACATCGTGGTGCCCATCTGCGGGATGGTCACGTTCAGCGAACGGGCGGCGATGGCCAGACCGTTGACGTTGCCGAGTTTGCCCTGATCGGTGCCGAAGCCCAGTGCGGTGTAGCGTTTGACGTGCTCGACCGACTCGAAACCTTCGCGGGTCGCCAGTTCGATGGCGGCGGCGGTGACGTCGTTTTGCAGGTCAACGAATTGCTTCGGCGCGCGGGCAGTGCCCTTCTCATGCGGCACCTGGAACAGCGCCAGCGTCGGCTCTTCGAGACGGCTCAGGGCTTTCGGCAGCGTGCCTTCGACCGCCGCGAAACCGGCTTCACTGGCAGCGCGCACGCCACCTTCAAAACCATCGGCCAGCGAATCGCCGAGACCGTAAACGCCGTTGATGCCACCGACGCACACGCGTTTCTGCGGGGCTTCGCCGGGGATGAAACCGAGGATGTCTTCGCGCCAGGTCGGCTTGCCGCCCAAGTGCGAGGCCAGGTGAACCACCGGGCTGTAACCGCCGGAAGTCGCGACCACATCGCAGTCGAGCCATTCGCCCGGGCTGGTCACGGCGTGCGCCTTCACATCAATCGCGGCGACGCGGGCAGCGGTAACGCGCTTGCTGCCACGGGCCTCGATCACGGCACTGCCGGTGAGGATGCGGATGCCTTTGGCGCGGGCTTCTTCGACCAATGCACCGCGCGGATTGCTGCGCGCATCGGCGATGGCCACCACTTGCAGACTGGCGTCGAGCCAATCCAAAGCCACGCGATAGGCGTGATCGTTGTTGGTCGACAGCACCAGTTTTTTACCCGGCGCCACGCCGTAACGGCGCACGTAAGTCGAGACCGCACCGGCGAGCATGTTGCCCGGCACGTCGTTGTTGCCGTAGACCAGCGGACGCTCGCAAGCGCCGGTGGCCAGCACTACACGCTTGGCGCGGACACGGTGAATGCGCTGACGTACCTGACCGATCGGTGCGCGGTCGCCGAGGTGATCGGTGAGGCGTTCGTGAATGGTCAGGAAGTTGTGGTCGTGGTAGCCGTTGACCGTGGCGCGCGGCAACAGCAGCACATCCGGGGTGTCCTTCAATTCGGCAATGACACTGGCAACCCAATCCATCGCCGGTTTGCCATCGAGGCTTTCGCGGGAATCGAGCAGACTGCCGCCGAACTCTTCCTGCTCGTCAGCCAGAATCACCCGGGCACCGCTGCGCGCGGCCGCCAGAGCGGCGGCGAGACCGGCAGGGCCGGCGCCGACGATCAGCACGTCGCAGTGCTGGTTCATGTAGTCGTAGGTGTCCGGATCGACTTCGGTCGGCGAACGGCCCAAACCGGCAGCCTTACGAATGTACTTCTCGTAAGTCATCCAGAACGATTGCGGGTACATGAAGGTTTTGTAGTAGAAACCCGGCGGCATCAGCTTGCCGCCGACCTTGCCGAGAATGCCCATCATGTCGTTGTTGACGTTCGGCCAGCCGTTGGTGCTGGTGGCGACCAGGCCTTGGTACAGCGCCTGTTGCGTGGCGCGCACGTTGGGGATCTGCGTGGCTTCGGTCGCGCCAATCTGCAGCACGGCGTTCGGCTCTTCGGCGCCAGCGGCGAAGATGCCGCGTGGACGCGAATACTTGAAGCTGCGGCCGATGATGTCGACGCCGTTGGCGATCAGCGCAGCGGCCAGCGAGTCACCCTCGAAGCCTTTGTAGGTCTGACCGTTGAAGGTGAAGCTCAGCACTTTGTTGCGGTCGATCCGTCCACCGTTGGACAGGCGATTGGTCTGGCTCATACCTTCTCTCCCAGCGCCGTCGTGGCTGTTTTTGCAGGATCAGCCTTGTCGGTAAATTGCGGCTTGGTGCCGATCTTGTAGGTTTCGAGAATCTCGTAGGTCACGGTGTCGCGGGTGACGTTGAAGTACTGACGGCAACCGGCGACGTGATCCCACAGCTCGTGGTGCAGACCGCGCGGGTTGTCACGGAAGAACATGTAGTCGCCCCACTCTTCATCAGTGCAGGCGCCAGGATCGAGCGGGCGCGGAATGTGCGCCTGACCGGATGCGTGGAATTCCTCTTCGGAGCGCAACTCGCCGCAGTGAGGACAGAAGATATGCAACATGGGGATTTCTCCTGTTAGTGGGCAACCGCAGCAGCGCCGTGTTCATCGATCAACGCACCGTTGTGGAAACGGTCGATGGAGAAAGGTGCAGCCAATGGGTGCATTTCACCCTTGGCCAGACTCGCGGCAAACACGTTGCCCGAGCCAGGTGTGGCCTTGAAGCCGCCAGTGCCCCAACCGCAGTTGAAGAACATGTTCGGTACCGGCGTTTTCGAAATGATCGGGCAGGCGTCCGGCGTGGTGTCGACGATGCCGCCCCACTGACGGTGCAG
>NZ_JBIUWI010000025.1:0-71688 GCF_044743385.1 Pseudomonas sp. NPDC087639
AGTATACCCGATTCGTTGCTGCGCACGCCCCCTGGAGCCTTATGCCACGCTGCTTTTGGTGTACCGAAGATCCGTTGTACATGGCTTATCACGATCAGGAGTGGGGCACGCCGCTACGCGATGCGCAGGGTTTGTTCGAGTTGCTTTTGCTCGAAGGGTTCCAGGCCGGGCTGTCCTGGATCACCGTATTGCGCAAACGCGAGCGTTATCGCGAGGTGTTGTTCGGCTTCGACGTGCAGCGCGTGGCGCAGATGAGCGACGCCGAAATCGACGAATTGATGCTTGACCCCGGCATCATCCGTAACCGCCTCAAACTCAATGCCGCCCGGCGCAATGCCCAGGCCTGGCTGGCGCTGGAGGACCCGGTGGCGTTTCTTTGGTCGTTTGTCGGGGACCAACCGATCATCAATCATTTCAAGGATCGCAGCGAAGTCCCGGCGATCACCCCCGAAGCGCTGGCGATGAGCAAAGGCCTGAAAAAGGCCGGGTTTACGTTCGTCGGACCGACCATTTGCTACGCGTTGATGCAGGCCTCGGGCATGGTCATGGATCACACGCAGGATTGCGACCGCTACGCGCAGCTCGCCAACGGCGGTTAGAATGCCCGCCTCGCGCACAGCACAAAGATCAGGAGTGACCTGTGGAAAAGTTTAAAGGCGCCTTGCTGGTAGGCGCTCTGCGGCTGTTTGCCCTGTTGCCATGGCGGGCCGTGCAGGCCGTGGGTTCGGCGATTGGCTGGATCATGTGGAAAACCCCCAACCGTTCCCGCGACGTGGTGCGGATCAATCTCGCCAAATGTTTTCCACAGATGAACCCGGCCGAACGTGAGCGTCTGGTCGGTCAGAGTCTCAAAGACATCGGCAAGTCCCTGACCGAAAGCGCCTGCGCGTGGATCTGGCCGGCGCAGCGTTCCATCGATCTGGTGCGCGAAGTCGAAGGCCTCGACATCCTCAAGGACGCATTGGCTTCGGGCAAAGGCGTTGTCGGCATCACCAGCCACCTGGGCAACTGGGAAGTGCTCAACCACTTCTATTGCAGCCAGTGCAAACCGATCATTTTCTACCGTCCGCCAAAGTTGAAGGCTGTGGATGAATTGCTGCGCAAGCAACGCGTGCAACTGGGCAACAAAGTTGCCGCGTCGACCAAGGAAGGCATCCTCAGTGTCATCAAGGAAGTGCGCAAGGGTGGTGCAGTGGGTATTCCGGCTGACCCGGAACCGGCCGAATCCGCCGGAATCTTCGTGCCGTTCTTCGCCACGCAGGCGCTGACGAGCAAGTTCGTACCTAACATGCTGGCCGGTGGCAAAGCCGTCGGCGTGTTTCTGCATGCGCTGCGCCTGCCCGACGGTTCCGGCTATAAAGTCATCCTCGAAGCCGCGCCGGAAGCGATGTACAGCACCGATACCGAGACGTCCTGCGCCGCCATGAGCAAAGTCGTCGAGCGATATGTCGCGGCGTATCCGAGCCAGTACATGTGGAGCATGAAGCGCTTCAAGAAACGTCCGCCGGGTGAAGCTCGCTGGTACTGAGGCGTTAGAGATGTGATTGGCATGATCTGTGGATAACCTCATCGTCGAGGTTATCCACAACCGTTCATTCAAGGGCGCAGCAGATGTCCGAACACCGCAAATCGTTTCGCATCAAGATCACCCACGACAGCTTCGGCGAATGCCTCGGGCAGACGCGCAATTTGACGCCCACCGGTGTGTATGTGCAGCATCCGGGTCTGACGTCATTGCCCAAAGGCGCAGTGGTTTACGGGCAGGTGCAGGGTTTACCCACAGGCGCGCCGCGAGTGCGGATGGAAGTGGTGACGGTGGATGCCGAAGGTATCGGCCTGCGTTACCTGTAGATTATTGCGCCTGACGATCGAGCTTCTTCAGAAACACCGCCATTTCCTTTTCGGCCTGCTTGTCGCCATGGGCGCGGGCCGCTTCCAGACCCTGCTCCCATGCCTGCCGCGCAGCGGCGTGATCACCCTGCGCCAGTTGCGCCTTGCCCAACAGCTTCCACGCTGCCGAATACTTCGGATCGAAACCGACACAGCGCTGAAAATGCTCGGCCGCCTTGGCGTTTTCGCCCAAATCCAGATAACCCTTGCCGAGGCCGAAGCGCAGCAGGGAGTTATCCACACCCTTGGCGAGCATTTTTTCCAGGGATTCGAGCATCGGTGGATTCCTTTCTTGGAAGCGTCAGGTGTTGATGGGGTTTATTGAGACCGCCTTCGCGAGCAGGCTCGCTCCAACAGGGGAAACGCATTCCAAATGTGGGAGCGAGCCTGCTCGCGAAGGGGCCAGTGCCATCAGCGCAAACCTCAGAAGAAGCTCAACCCCACATGAAACAGCTTCTCCACATCACGAATATGCTTTTTATCCACAAGGAACAGAATCACATGGTCACCCGCTTCGATCACTGTGTCGTCGTGGGCGATGATCACCTGTTCATTGCGAATCACCGCGCCGATGGTGGTGCCCGGTGGCAGGCCGATCTTCTCGATGGGCTTGCCGATCACCTTGCTCGACTTCGCATCACCGTGGGCAATCGCCTCAATGGCTTCCGCCGCCCCGCGGCGCAGTGAGTGCACGCTGACGATATCGCCACGGCGCACGTGCGCCAGCAAGGTGCCGATGGTAGCCAGCTGCGGGCTGATGGCGATGTCGATGTCGCCGCCCTGAATCAGGTCGACGTAAGCCGGATTGTTGATGATGGTCATCACCTTCTTCGCCCCCAGCCGTTTGGCCAGCAGCGACGACATGATGTTGGCTTCGTCATCGTTGGTCAGCGCAAGGAAGATATCGGCGTCGGCGATGTTCTCTTCCAGCAGCAAGTCGCGGTCCGACGCACTGCCCTGCAACACCACGGTGCTGTCGAGGGTGTCGGAGAGATAGCGGCAGCGCGCCGGGTTCATCTCGATGATCTTCACCTGATAACGGCTTTCGATAGCCTCGGCCAGACGCTCGCCGATCTGCCCGCCGCCAGCGATGACGATGCGTTTGTAGGTTTCGTCGAGACGGCGCATTTCGCTCATCACCGCACGAATATCCTCACGGGCGGCGATGAAGAAGACTTCGTCATCGGCCTCGATCACCGTATCGCCCTGAGGCAGGATCGGCCGGTCACGGCGGAAAATCGCCGCGACGCGGGTTTCGACGTTCGGCATGTGCTCGCGCAACTGACGCAGTTGCTGGCCCACCAGCGGCCCGCCGTAATAGGCGCGCACGGCCACCAGTTGTGCCTTGCCTTCGGCGAAGTCGATCACCTGCAAGGCACCGGGATGCTGGATCAGGCGCTTGATGTAGTTGGTGACCACCTGCTCGGGGCTGATCAGCACGTCGACCGGAATCGCTTCGTTCTGGAACAGCTGCTCTTCGCGGTTGAGATAGGAGGCTTCGCGCACCCGGGCGATCTTGGTCGGGGTATGGAACAGCGTGTGCGCAACCTGACAGGCGACCATGTTGGTTTCGTCGCTGTTGGTCACCGCCACCAGCATGTCGGCGTCGTCGGCGCCGGCCTGACGCAGCACCGACGGCAGCGAGCCACGGCCCTGCACGGTGCGGATGTCGAGGCGGTCGCCGAGGTCGCGCAAGCGCTCGCTGTCAGTGTCGACCACCGTGATGTCGTTGGCTTCGCTGGCCAAGTGTTCGGCCAGCGAACCGCCGACCTGACCTGCACCGAGGATGATGATTTTCATCCAGTCACTCCGTTGAATCCGTTTAGCCGCGCGCGGCAGCGATCTTGATCAGCTTGGCGTAGTAGAACCCGTCGTGCCCGCCCTGCTGGGCCAGCAATTGGCGACCATGGGGCTGCTTGATCCCGGCGGTGATCGCCAAGTCCAGCTCCCGTGCGCCCGGCGTGCGCTCAAGGAACGCGGCAATCACTTCGGTGTTCTCGGTCGGCAAAGTCGAGCAAGTGGCGTAAAGCAGGATGCCGCCCACTTCGAGGGTTTTCCACATCGCGTCGAGCAACTCGCCTTGCAGCTGCGCGAGGGCGGCGATGTCGTCGGCCTGGCGGGTCAGCTTGATGTCCGGGTGGCGGCGGATTACGCCGGTGGCCGAGCATGGCGCGTCGAGCAGGATGCGCTGGAACGGCTTGCCGTCCCACCATTTGTCGATGTCACGACCGTCGGCGGCGATCAGTTCGGCGTTCAGGCCCAGACGCTCGAGGTTTTCTTTCACTCGCACCAGACGCTTGGCTTCCAGATCCACGGCAACCACGCCGGCCAGCGCCGGTTCGGCTTCGAGGATGTGGCAGGTCTTGCCGCCCGGTGCGCAGCAGGCGTCGAGCACCCGCTGCCCAGGTGCCAGATCCAGCAGATCGGCGGCCAGTTGCGCGGCTTCGTCCTGCACGCTGATCCAGCCCTCGGCGAACCCCGGCAGGCTGCGCACATCGGTGGCGGCTTCGAGGATGATGCCGTCGCGGCTATAGACGCACGGAGTTGCTGCGATGCCGGCCTCGGTCAGCAGACCGAGGTAGGCGTCGCGGCTGTGATGGCGGCGGTTGACCCGCAGGATCATCGGCGGATGCGCGTTGTTGGCTGCGCAGATGGCTTCCCATTGCTCAGGCCAGAAGGCCTTGAGGGATTTTTGCAGCCAGCGCGGGTGAGCGGTGCGTACCACCGGATCGCGTTCCAGCTCGGCGAAAATCGTTTCGCTTTCGCGCTGGGCATTGCGCAGCACGGCGTTGAGCAGACCCTTGGCCCAAGGCTTTTTCAGCTTGTCGGCGCAACCCACGGTTTCGCCGATGGCGGCGTGGGCCGGCACGCGGGTGTAGAGCAATTGGTAGAGTCCGACCAACAGCAGCGCCTCGACATCGGCGTCGGCTGCCTTGAACGGCTTCTGCAGGAGCTTTTCCGCTAGCGCCGACAGACGTGGCTGCCAGCGTGCGGTGCCGAACGCCAGATCCTGAGTGAAGCCGCGATCGCGATCCTCGACCTTGTCCAGTTGTGTCGGCAGAGAGCTGTTGAGCGAGGCTTTGCCGCTGAGTACGGCGGCGAGTGCCTTGGCGGCGGCCAGACGCGGGTTCATTGTGCGTCCACCACTGCGCCGAGCACGGTGCCGACGGCGAATTTCTCACGACGGCTGTTGAACAGGTCACTGAAGTTCAGCGCCTTGCCGCCGGGCAATTGCAGGCGTGTCAGGCACAGCGCCTGCTCGCCGCACGCTACGATCAGGCCGTCCTTGCTGGCGCTGAGGATGGTACCGGGTGCGCCGTTGCCTTCGGCGAGATTGGCCGCCAGCACTTTCAGCGCTTCGCCATTGAGCGTGCTGTGGGTGATCGGCCATGGATTGAAGGCGCGAACCAGACGTTCCAGCTCAACGGCTGGGCGGCTCCAGTCGATGCGCGCCTCATCCTTGTTCAGTTTGTGCGCGTAGGTGGCGAGTTCGTCGTTCTGCACTTCGCCCTCCAGCGTTCCGGCAGCCAGACCGGCAATCGCCTGCACCACGGCTGGCGGGCCCATTTCGGCGAGACGGTCGTGGAGACTGCCGCCGGTGTCGTCGGCGCTGATCGGCGTAACGACTTTGAGCAGCATCGGCCCGGTGTCGAGGCCCGCTTCCATGCGCATCACGGTCACGCCGCTTTCGGCATCGCCCGCTTCGACAGCACGCTGGATCGGCGCCGCACCGCGCCAGCGTGGCAGCAACGAGGCATGGCTGTTGATGCAGCCCAGACGCGGAATATCCAGCACCACTTGCGGCAGGATCAGGCCGTAGGCGACCACCACCATCAAGTCCGGCTTCAGTGCGGCGAGTTCAGCCTGAGCGTCAGCGTTGCGCAAAGTCGGCGGCTGCAACACCTGGATATTATTTTCCAGCGCCAGCTGTTTAACCGGGCTCGGCATCAGTTTTTGTCCGCGACCGGCCGGACGATCCGGTTGGGTGTAGACCGCAACGATCTCGTAAGGGCTGCTCAGCAGGGCCTTGAGGTGTTCGGCAGCGAATTCCGGGGTGCCGGCAAAAACGATGCGCAGTGGCTCAGTCATGAAGGAGTCTCATAAAAAGAAAAAGGCTTGCCGCGGCAAGCCTTTGAAGGAGGGCATCAAGCGTTCTGGCGATGCAGCTTTTCCAGTTTCTTCTTGATCCGGTCGCGTTTGAGCGTGGACAGGTAGTCGACGAACAATTTGCCGTTGAGGTGGTCGCATTCGTGCTGGATGCACACCGCGAGCAGGCCTTCGGCGATCAGTTCATAGGGCTTGCCGTCGCGGTCCAGCGCCTTGATCTTGACCTTTTGCGGGCGGTCGACGTTTTCGTAGAAACCCGGCACCGAGAGGCAACCTTCCTGGTACTGATCCATTTCGTCAGTCAGCGATTCGAACTCGGGGTTGATGAACACCCGTGGCTCGGTGCGGTCTTCGGAAAGGTCCATCACGACGATACGTTTGTGCACGTTGACCTGGGTCGCGGCGAGGCCGATGCCCGGCGCTTCATACATTGTTTCAAACATGTCATCGACCAACTGACGCACTTCGGCGTCCACTACAGCCACAGGCTTGGCGATAGTACGCAGACGCGGGTCCGGAAATTCGAGGATGTTTAAAATGGCCATAGGCTGATTGCTGCACGTATTGAGTAAAGTCGGATCGATGGCCTGGCAGGTCCGAAGATGCAGGCTACCGTTGTGAAGCGTAGCTTCTGCATTTGGCAGAAGCGAGCCACGGGGGCTCTGACGGTTCACGCGAACGCACATGATAAAGGGATTCACTGCATGAGGAAAACACTACTCGCCCTGCTGCTGTTGGCCTCGGCCGGCGCGGTGCAAGGGCAAGTGCAACTCAGGGATGGTTTTCCGCAGCAATACACGGTGGTTTCGGGGGATACACTCTGGGATATTTCCGGAAAATACCTGCGCGAGCCTTGGCAATGGCCACAACTGTGGCGGGCCAACCCGCAGATCGAAAACCCCAATCTGATCTATCCCGGCGACACGCTGACGCTCAGTTACGTCAACGGCCAGCCGCGCCTGACCCTCAATCGCGGCGAGTCGCGCGGCACCATCAAGCTCTCGCCACGCATTCGTACCAGCCCGGTGGCTGAGGCGATTCCGAGTATTCCGCTGAAATCGATCAACAGCTTTCTGCTGAGCAACCGCATCGTCGACAAGGTCGAGGATTTCGACAAGGCGCCCTACATCGTCGCTGGTGACGCGGAACGCGTGCTCAGCGGCACCGGCGACCGGATCTTTGCCCGTGGCCATTTCGATCCGAATCAACCGGTCTACGGGATCTTCCGTCAGGGCAAGGTCTATACCGATCCGCAAACCAAGGAATTTCTGGGGATCAACGCCGACGACATTGGCGGCGGTGAAATCGTTGCCACCGAAGACGACGTCGCCACCCTCGCCCTGCAGCGCACCACCCAGGAAGTGCGCCTCGGCGACCGCTTGTTCAGCGGCGAAGAGCGCTCGATCAATTCGACCTTCATGCCCAGTGCTCCGACCACCGACATCAATGGCCTGATCATCGATGTCCCACGCGGCGTCACGCAGATCGGTGCGATGGACGTGGTTACGTTGAACAAGGGCAAACGCGACGGCCTGGCCGAAGGCAATGTGTTGGTGGTGATGAAAACCGGTGAAACCGTGCGCGACCGGGTGACCGGTCAACCACTTAAAATCCCCGACGAACGGGCCGGGCTGCTGATGGTTTTTCGCACCTACGACAAACTCAGCTACGGCTTGGTCCTCAACGCTTCACGCTCGCTGGCGGTGCTCGACAAGGTGCGAAATCCGTAAGCGTGCTTAACAAGTTACCAACAGAGTTATCCACAGCTTGTTCCGAATGGTTCGGGGCTTATAACGATCAAGGATGATCCATGACGCTGTCTGTCTATACGCCGGTTTCCCCTGCGGAACTGGAAGCGCGCCTGCGCCTGCATCGCTTGCCGGACATCGGCCCGAAGCGGTTTCTGAAATTGCTCGAAGCCTTTGGCTCGGCATCCAAAGCCATCAGCGCGCCGGCCAGCGCCTGGCGCTCGCTGGGTTTACCAGCGGCGTGTGCCGAAGCACGGCGCTGTCCCGACGTTCGCGACGGCGCCAGCCACGCAATGCGCTGGCTAGAGCGTCCGGGTCAGCATTTGTTGATGTGGGATCAAGCGGACTATCCGGCATTGTTGGCGCAGATTCCCGACCCTCCGCCGCTGTTATTCGTGGCGGGTGACCCCCTGATTCTCGAGAGGCCGCAGCTGGCGATGGTCGGCAGCCGTCGTGCTTCACGTCCGGGAATGGACACCGCCGCCGCATTTTCTCGTAGCCTGGCCGGGGCCGGTTTTGTCATCAACAGTGGCTTGGCGCTGGGCATTGATGCGGCTGCGCATCAAGCGGCGCTGGATGTTGGCGGGCTGACGGTCGGAGTGCTGGGCACGGGCCTGGAAAACTTTTATCCACAGCGCAATCGGCGGCTGGCCGACGCGATGATTGCCTCCGGCAGTGCGGTGCTTTCGGAGTTTCCGCTGGATGCCGGCCCCAGCGCCAGCAACTTCCCGCGACGCAACCGGATCATCAGCGGTTTATCCCTTGGCGTGCTGGTGGTCGAGGCCAGCGTCGCCAGTGGTTCGCTGATCACTGCACGGCTGGCGGCGGAACAAGGGCGCGAGGTGTATGCAATCCCTGGCTCGATCCATCATCCCGGTGCGCGTGGTTGTCACCAGTTGATTCGCGACGGCGCGGTGTTGGTAGAAACCATCGAACACATTCTCGAAGCCCTGCGTGGCTGGCAGCAGGTGCCGTTATCCACAGGCACACCGCAAGCGGATCATCCCTTACTTGCCTTGCTCCACGCTGCGCCGCATACCAGTGAAGCCTTGGCCGACAGCTGCGGCTGGGCGTTGCCCAAAGTGCTGGCGGCGCTGACCGAACTGGAAATGGACGGCCGTGCGGTGTGCGAAAACGGCCGCTGGTTTGCGCGTGTGAGCTAGGTTTTACAAGGAAGATCGGTAAACTGCGCGAAACCTGTTTGCGGAGAGTTTTTTCATGGTCAACAGTTGGCGTGTGCAACAAGCCGCGCGAGAGATTCGCGCCGGGGCGGTGATTGCCTATCCAACCGAAGCCGTCTGGGGGCTGGGTTGCGACCCGTGGAATGAAGAAGCGGTGGATCGGTTGCTGGCGATCAAGAATCGCTCGGTCGACAAGGGCCTGATTCTGGTTGCCGACAACATTCGCCAGTTCGATTTCTTGTTCGAAGACTTCCCGCAAGAGTGGATCGACCGTATGGCCAGCACCTGGCCTGGGCCGAATACCTGGCTGGTGCCGCATCAGAATCTGCTGCCGGAGTGGGTCACTGGGGTGCATGACACGGTTGCGCTGCGCGTCAGCGATCATCCTCAGGTGCGTGACTTGTGCTCGATGGTCGGTCCGTTGATTTCGACCTCAGCCAATCCACAAGGCCGTCCGGCAGCGCGCACACGGTTGCGGGTCGAGCAGTATTTCCGCGGGCAGATCGATCTGGTGCTGGGTGGGGAGTTGGGTGGGCGCAAGAACCCCAGCGTCATCCGTGATCTGGCCTCCGGCAACGTTATTCGTCCCGACTGACGTCACACCTGACTTCATGTATTGAGTACTTCTCGGCTTTTATGGCGAGAAGTACTACTTTTGCCTGCGATTTGTCATTCAAACAACGATCAACTTACAACATTCAACTGTTTGTATTTTTCCTTCGCGTGTCAGACCAATCAGTAAGTACACAGATTCAGTAACTTTTCCCACGTAATTATCAGAAGTCGCGCAGTGGCGATATTTCCAAAAGCATCCATCATTTCAATGCGCTCAGAAAACTTCGATAAGTTAACGTCTGCGGAGAAAGAATGGATACTACGGATTTACAAATAACGGATTATCTGCAGGCACTTCAGGCAACGTTCAAAAGTCGCCATGAAGATTGCCGGGTC
This sequence comes from Pseudomonas sp. NPDC087639, assembly GCF_044743385.1. Taxonomy (NCBI): domain Bacteria; kingdom Pseudomonadati; phylum Pseudomonadota; class Gammaproteobacteria; order Pseudomonadales; family Pseudomonadaceae; genus Pseudomonas; species Pseudomonas sp. NPDC087639. The sequence goes on from NZ_JBIUWI010000025.1 coordinate 9,878, forward strand.
GTTATTCTTGAAGCGGGATCAGATACGCGGGAATTCGAACGGTTTATTGGTCGGCAGTTTCGTCTTCGACTGCAACATTACATGCTGACATCCAGAGCCAGATTGCTTGAAACGAGGCTGGCGGTGACGGCGCGAAGTACCCACTTTCTGCTGTATCAACACGAGCAGCTGGTGGCGGTATTAAGAGTGACGCCATCGCCGTTCGAATGGGCCTCACTGGCGCACCAGCATGTTTCTCCCACCGTGATGCTGTCGCGCCACGTCGAGTTCAGTCGGTTGATCACTCTCTCGCGAAGCCACCTGGCTGTTCCGATCAACAGCCTGCTGGCGGCGGCCACCGAGTGGGCGATCAGGCATGGATATCAAGGCGTCACCGCCCTCTGCCGATCGCCACAACGGCGACTGTTCCAGCGATTCGGCCTGACCCCTATCACCTCCGACGCCCTTCATATCGAACAACGCGCTCGCGGCGACTACTGGCTGCTGTCAGCGCAGTGGCAGCAAATCCTTGCCGCTGTTCAACACCCTGATCACACCCCCTTCAACACCCCGGAGAACCACGATGAATACGCTTATCAGCTTTGACCAACAGTTGATCCTGCTTGATAAACGCATCGAACAATTGTGGGCCGATATCCTGGATAACTCGCGATTGGTAAAAGCCATACGCGAGGGTAGTGTTACCAAGGCGTTATATGCGATCTACATGATAGAAACCTTTCACTACACTGCCCACAATGCGCGAAATCAGGGATTGGTGGGTGTGCGCCATGCCGATAATCCGGTTTATGCAAAGTTCTGTTTTGAACATGCGGCGCAAGAAGTTGGCCATGAGAAAATGGCACTGCATGATGTCATGAGTCTTGGCCTGAAAAATGAAAAGTTCGAGATCCCGTCTGCGCTTCCGGCAACAGAAGTACTGATTGCTTATTTGTATTGGATATCCTTTACCGGTAATCCACTACAGCGCCTGGGATACAGTTATTGGGCAGAAAATGCCTATCAATTCATCACCCCGTTGATCAATAACCTGAGCGAAATCCTGGCGCTAAAACCGGCTCAGTTGACGTTCTTCGTTGCGCATTCCGACATCGATGTCGAGCACTTCAATGAAATCAAACTCATCCTGCAGCGTACTTGCAAAAATCAGCACGACTGGGACGCCATTGCCACCGTAATGGAAACCAGCTTGCGGCTGACCGGCAACATGCTCGAAGCCGTTTATGAGCAGTATGAGGCCTGGCAAAACGGCCATGCGCCCCGTTATGACTTCCTCCATGCCCTGGATAACTCATGAAGACTTCACGTCGAGTGTCAGAACCGAGGGAAGGAGGCAGGCATGGCTGACTATTTCCAGCGGTTGAACTATGCGCTGGGGGATGAAGACACAGCGCTCGAATACGCAATCCTCCCCAAGCACGCCAGACATGTGGTGGGTATCGCCGGGAGTGGCGGGCGGCTTTTACCGTTGCTGGCCCGCAGTCCGGCGCGTATGACCTGCACCGATATCAGCGCGCCGCAACTGGCATTTACCCGGCTGCGATTCGCCTTGCTGGAACAGACCGATCACGCGTCGTTCATGGCATTCATGGGTTACCGGACAGACAGTTCGACCAAGCGACGCCAGTCCATATTTCGGCATCTGGATTTGCCGCAGGCCGATCGCCACTGGTTGACCGAGTTGTTCCAGTCCCGTCACTGGCAAGCGCCGATCTACATGGGAGCCTTCGAGCAGACCCTGCAGCGATTGGCGAAGGTCAACCGACTGTTTACCGGCAAGGCAGGTCGTGAAGTTTTCCACTGTCGCGACCTTGGCGAGCAAATCGAGTATTACCAGACCCGCTTTCCCCTCAAACGCTGGAAGGCTGTGATCGCGCTGTTGGGCAACGCAGCGGTACTCAATTCCCTGCTCTACAAAGGCTCGTTCCCGCCCAACAACCTGGGCATCAGTTCCCGCGCGGCGTACCTGGAGATTTTTCACGCCTTGTTCACCACTCAGGTGGTGCGCGAGAGCTTCTTTCTGCAAATGCTGTTTTTCGGTGAACTGCGCTACCCACAAGGTTTTCCGCTGGAGTGCGCCCCGAAGATTTTCAAGCGTGCCCGTGAGGCGCTTCAACAGTGCGAGCTGCGGGTGGTACAGGCCTACATTCTCGACTGTGTTGCCACGCTTTCGGAGGTCGACTTCGTCTCGCTCTCGGACGTCCCTTCTTTCATGCCCGAAGCTGACGGTGCGAGTGTCTTGCAGCGGTTACGCCCGTCCCTGGCCGAAGAGGCGCTGACGGTCATACGTGGCCATTTGCACGTCGTCCAGCCCGATTGTTCAGGCTTCGGCGATATCACCGCCGACTACCAGAAAGCGATTGCACGAGAAAGAACCCAGCTCTGGCGTGTGCAGGTCTATCGCCGGACATCACCTTTGCAGGTATCTCGATGAGCACTCAGCAACCCACCGTCAATTGGCTCAAAAACCGTATTCGGCAGGCGCGTGAAGATCAGCAACAGTTGTTCGATGCCGGGCTCAACGGCCTGAAGCTGGCACAACGCGAAGGCAAGGAGATCGAGTTGAGCAGCGGCGAGCGGCTCACCGAGTTTCTCTCATGCTCCTATCTGGGGCTTGAGTGCGATCCCCGCCTGATTCAAGGCGCCGTGGACGCCGTCGAAACCTTCGGCGTGCAGTTCGCCGCCGCACGAACCCGGGCACTGTTGCCGCCAATGCGTGAACTAGACGAACAGTTGAACCGGATATTCCAGGGGCACGCGGTCACCTTCAACTCGGTGGGCAGTGCACATCTGGGCTGTCTGCCCTTATTGGGATCCGGTGAGTTGCCGTCCTATCCGTTGCGCCGTGGCCCAAGCTGGATCGTCGACCGGGCGGCCCACGCTTCAATGCAAGTGCTGCAAGGGATTCTTTGGCAGTTTGGCCCCGTACAGCGGTGCGATTGCAGGGATATGGAGCAAGTCGAGCAGGCGTGTTCGGCGGCAGTAGCGGCTGGCAATACACCGATCATCCTGACCGACAGCATCGGTTCGATGCGCGGCGTGTATCCGATCAATCGACTGTTGCAACTGGCGGAGCGCTTTGAAGGGTATCTGTATGCGGATGACGCCCACGGCACTTCGATCTACGGTGTGGCGGGGGGTGGTTATGCCCTTGCCAGTGGCGATGAGCGCTTGCGCGGACGCTTGATCCTTCTGTCCTCGCTGTCCAAGGCGTTTGGGGCAACCGGTGGGGCGATCACCGTGCTTACGGCGGACGATGCCGAGATGATAAGGCGCCATGCGTCGACCTATACGTTCGGAGGGCCATTGTCGATGGGCGGGGTTGGTGCGGCAGTCGCCTCCGGAAAAATCCATCTTTCGCCAGAGCTGGGCGAGCTGCAAGCCGCCCTGTGGCGAAATGTTGCCCTGATCGACGATTTGCTCGGACCGGTTCTTGGCAACCATGAAGTCGCCTCGCCCATCCGTTTCGTGCGTGTCGGTGCCGAGCGTGACGCGATCAGTCTGGCGCTGTACCTGCGGCGGCAAGCGATTGCCGTCACCACCGCGTTGTTTCCGGTGGTGGCCAAGGGCGAGGCGATTCTGCGTCTGGCGATCAGTGCCAATCATAGTCAGGCCCAGTTGGCGTGCCTGGCCAATGCCGTTAATGGCGGTTTCGATGAGTTGGGTATTCGTCAAAGAGGAAGTGGCGATGGGCGATGATCCGATGAGCCATGCAAACCAGGCTTTTACACGCAAATTGGCCCATGCACGGTCACTGCCGTGGTTCTGTGCGCTGTGTCCGCAGATCCTGCACGTGCAGAGCCCGGAGGATTTGCATCGGCTGCCGATTCAAGCCGTCGAGGACGAGCACGGTGGTGTGCTGTTCTCCGTGCTTGGTGAGGCTTCGCATCGTGCACCGGGTGGCGGACTGACCCTGACGTCGGGAGGCAGCACCGGCAACCGCAAACACATCACCCATTCCTGGGCATTCAACGCCAGTATCGTGCTGCTGGGGGCGCGGATGTTTGGGGGCGCGAACGAACATCCAGCTGTTGTCGTTAACTGCCTGACTGCCGGTGAAATGCAAGGCGCTTTTCAGTACGCCGCGGCCATCGTCCAGCACATCGGTGCTCGGTTGTTGCCCGCCGGATCGCTGATGGGCGTTACGCGGATTGCCGGGCTGATTCAGTCACAAGCGGCCGATGCGCTGATTTGCACTCCCTCCTTCGCGGCGGCGCTGTTCGACCATGACGATATCGATGCCACACAGTTGGCCAGTCTGAGATGGCTCTATTACATCGGGGAACCCTGCAGCAAACCGCTGCGCGAGCAATTGGCTCGGGACTGGCCTGAAATCAGAGTGCGGTCGCTGGGCTACAGCTCTACAGAGACCGGCCCCATCGGCTTTCAGTGCGCACACCTGGAGCATGGTTTTTATCATCTGCACGCCGATGCGATGCTGACCGAAGTCGTTGACCCATTGACCCTGCAAGCAGTGGCCGAAGGCGAAAGCGGGGAGTTTCTGCTGACGTCGCTGCTGCCCGATCATGTGCCGCTGTTGCGTTATCGGATTGGTGATCGTGGGCGAATTCTGCTTCAGGAATCGAATTGCGCATGTGGTAGTAATTTGCCGGTGCTGGAGCTTGAGGGGCGGGTCGAGACGTCGATCAAACTGGGTGGCGCGATCATCACGCAGCGACAGGTCATGAGCGTACTCGCCCAAGCGTTGCCCGACCTGGACGCTAACGATGTTCAGGTACAAATCGATCGACAGGCCAACGGTGCCCGCATGCGTCTGGTCATTGCTCAGGACAAACTGCCAGCCAGTGCAGAAGCCGTCATCGAACAGGCGTTGCATAACGAAGCGCAAGCGAGCGCTTTGCTCAGGCTGCCCGGAGTACTGGGATTGAGGGGGCAGCGTCTTGCCCGCAGCGGCTTCGAAACAACCTCCGCCGGCAAGACGCTTTTTTTTTTTGATGTGGACGCTACCCCGGATTCACCGGAGTAGCGTGGTATCACGGCAGCAGGATGGTGGATCCGGTGGTGCGCCGTGCCGACAGCTCGGTTTGCGCCTTCGCCGCTTCAGCCAGCGGATAACGCTGGCTGATATCGACCTTGAGCTTGCCGCTGATGATCATCTCGAACAGCTCATCGGCCATGCGCTGCAGGTTTTCGGCGTTGTTGGCGTAGGTCGCCAGGGTCGGTCGGGTCACGTACAACGAGCCTTTGGCCGAGAGAATCCCCAGATTGACGCCATCCACGGCGCCGGAGGCATTGCCGAAACTCACCACCAGACCACGCGGCGACACGCTGTCGAGCGAAGTCAGCCAAGTGTCCTTGCCGACACCGTCATATACCACCGGGACCTTCTTGCCGTCGGTCAGCTCCAGTACGCGTTGCGCGACGTTTTCGTGGCTGTAATCGATGGTGGCCCAAGCACCGTTGGCTTTCGCCAACTCGGCTTTTTCCTTCGAGCTGACGGTGCCGATCAGCTTTACACCCAAGGCCTTGGCCCATTGGCAGGCCAGCGAACCGACGCCGCCGGCAGCGGCGTGGAACAGAATGGTTTCGCCACCCTTGAGCTCATAAGTCTGGCGCAGCAGGTACTGCACGGTCAGACCCTTGAGCATCACTCCGGCAGCGGTTTCGAAACTGATTTGGTCGGGCAAGTGCACCAGATTTGCCTCGGGCAAAACGTGCAGTTCACTGTAGGCGCCCAACGGGCCGCTACCGTAAGCGACGCGATCCCCGACCTTGAACCGGGTTACTTCGCTGCCAACGGCGTCAACGATGCCCGCGCCTTCTGCGCCCAAGCCGGACGGCAAGGCTGGCGGTGCATAGAGGCCGCTGCGGTAATAGGTGTCGATGAAATTCAAGCCGATCGCTTTGTTGCTCACCCGAACCTGCTGTGGGCCTGGCTCCGCAGGTTGGTAGTCAACATATTCGAGCACTTCGGGGCCGCCGTGGGCGCGGAACTGGATACGCTTTGCCATCTGCCTGCTCTCCTTGGGTCTTTTGTAAGCCCCCTATCCAACTCCCATGCTTGATCTTCGTCAACTGCGGCGCGCGGGTCTGCGGTGGTATGCTACGCGCCCATTTGCGCCGCCCCCCGCCTGCGGGGCGCCGCGTAGTGATGCCCCGATCAAGGTGAAGCCATGACGACCCGCACCGACGCCGTAAAGGCCTATCTGCTCGACCTGCAAGACCGCATCTGCACCGCGCTCGAAAACGAGGACGGCGGCACGCGCTTCGTCGAAGACGCCTGGGCCCGGCCGGCGGGCGGTGGCGGTCGCACCCGCGTGATCGAGAACGGCACGCTGATCGAAAAGGGCGGCGTCAACTTTTCCCACGTCTTCGGTAGCGGTCTGCCGCCGTCAGCCAGCGCCCATCGCCCGGAACTGGCGGGTCGCGGCTTCGAAGCCCTTGGCGTGTCGCTGGTGATCCACCCGCACAACCCGCATGTGCCGACGTCCCACGCCAACGTGCGCTTTTTCATCGCCGAGAAGGAAGGTGAAGAGCCGGTCTGGTGGTTCGGTGGTGGCTTCGACCTGACCCCGTATTACGGCAACGAAGAAGACTGCATCCATTGGCACCGCGTCGCCGAGCAGGCTTGTGCGCCGTTCGGGCCGGACGTCTACTCGCGCTACAAAGCCTGGTGCGACAACTATTTCCACATCAAACATCGGCACGAACCGCGCGGCATCGGCGGGCTGTTCTTCGACGACCTGAACGAGTGGGACTTCGACACCAGCTTCGCTTTCATGCGCGCCATTGGCGATGCGTACATCGACGCTTACCTGCCGATCGTGCAGCGGCGCAAGAACGATGCGTTCACCGCCAAACAGCGTGAGTTCCAGGAATTCCGCCGTGGCCGTTACGTCGAGTTCAACCTGGTTTACGATCGTGGCACGCTGTTCGGCCTGCAATCGGGCGGGCGTACCGAGTCGATCCTCATGTCGCTGCCGCCGCAAGTGCGCTGGGCCTACGACTGGAAAGCCGAGCCTGGCAGCGAAGAGGCACGCCTGACCGAGTACTTCCTGCAAGACCGCGACTGGCTGGCCCAGGCCTGAACGAGGAGTTGTGATGGATCGTTACGTTGTTTTCGGTAACCCGATCGGCCACAGCAAGTCGCCGATGATTCACAAACTTTTTGCCGAACAGACCGGGCAGAGTCTCGACTACAGCACCCTGCTGGCGCCGCTCGACGATTTCACCGATTGCGCCACGGCGTTTTTCCAGCAAGGTCGCGGCGCCAATGTCACCGTGCCGTTCAAAGAAGATGCCTATCGCCTGGCCAACAGCCTGACCGCCCGCGCACAGCGTGCCGGTGCAGTGAATACCTTGAGCAAACTGGCCGATGGTTTGCTGCTCGGTGACAACACCGACGGCGCCGGGCTGGTGCGCGATCTTACGGTGAATGCCGGGTTCAACCTGACCGGCAAGCGCATTCTGCTGCTCGGCGCCGGTGGCGCGGTGCGTGGGGTGTTGGAGCCTTTGCTGGCAGAGAAACCGGCATCGGTGATCATCGCCAACCGCACGGTGGAAAAAGCTGAGTTGCTGGCCGAATTGTTCTGCGATCTGGGGCCGGTGTCAGCCAGTGGTTTCGACTGGTTACGCGAGCCGGTGGACGTGATCATCAACGCCACTTCCGCCAGCCTTACCGGTGAAGTGCCGCCGATTGCGCCAAGCCTGATCGAGCCGGGCAAAACCCTGTGCTACGACATGATGTACGGCAAGGAGCCGACCGCGTTCTGCCGCTGGGCCACCGAGCATGGCGCGGCGGTGTCGATGGATGGCTTGGGGATGTTGGCGGAGCAGGCGGCCGAGGCGTTCTTTTTGTGGCGTGGGGTGCGCCCGGATACGGCGCCCGTCCTGGCTGAGTTGCGTCGGCAGTTAGCCTGAAAGCAAAAGATCGCAGCCTGCGGCAGCTCCTACAGAGTGAACACAAATCCCATGTAGGAGCTGCCGCAGGCTGCGATCTTTTCAATCCTCAAACCGGATCGGACACTTCTCCGGCCCCTCAAGCTTTCTCAACTCTTCTACCACTTGCGGCCGCGCCCCACGCAAGGTCAGGCTACGATCCTGGCGCAACAAGCGCCGCGCCTCCTGATGCAGCATCTCCACCCCTGAATAGTCGATGAAGTTGATCTGCTGCGCCTCGATCACCACCCGCGCGCCGTGCATGCGTTGCAAACGCACTTGCAGGTAATGGCTGGCGCCGAAGAAGATCGAGCCGCCGACCCGCAGCACATCGTCTTCGCCATCACGCCAATGCTGCACCCGCGGTTGCGAGGTGCGTTTGAGGTAGAAGAACAGCGACGCCAGCACCCCGGCGTAGATCGCCGTCTGTAATTCCAGTAATAGCGTGGCCAGACAGGTCAGCGCCATGACCACGAATTCGGCGCGGCTGACGCGCAGCAACGCGCGAATGCCGCGATGATCCACCAGCCCCCATGCGATCAGCAGAATGCTCCCAGCCATGGCCGGGATCGGAATGTGCGCAATCAGCCCGGCACCAAAAATCGCGAAAAGCGCGACCCAGATCGCCGAAAACACCCCAGCCAGCGGTGAACACGCGCCTGCCTCGTAACTCAGGCCCGAGCGGGTAAACGAGCCGGCGGACAACGATCCGGAAAAGAATGCCCCGACCATATTCGACAAGCCCTGCGCGCGGACTTCCTGATTGGCATCGAGCAACTGCTGCGAACGCGCGGCAATCGAACGGGCAATCGACAGGCTGGTGACCAGCCCGAGCATGCCCACCGCCACCGCACTGGGCAGTAGGCGCAGGATCAAATCCAGATCCAGTGGTAGTCCGCTGAACGGCGGCAAGCGCCCGACAAATGCACTGACCAGATGCACATGGCCGAACATTGCCGGCCACAGCCAAACCAGCAGACTCGCCAGCACGAGAGTTATCAACAGCGTCGGCCAGCGTGGCAGCAACTGTTTCAGCACCACGCCAACCACGACCGTGGCAACGCCGAGCAGCACGGAGGGTTTATCCACAGCCCCGAGGTGCTGCAACAGATCCATAAGACTGTCCAGCGCTGTGGCTTTTGCCGGCAGATCCAGGCCCAACAGATTGGGTAACTGCCCAATGGCAATGACCACCGCTGCGCCCAAGGTGAAACCGAGCACCACCGAATGCGAGACGAAATTCACCAGCGCGCCGAAGCGCAGCAAGCCCAGCAGCCACTGGAAAATCCCTGCAAGGAATGTCAGCAACAGAATCAGGGTGATGTAGTCCTGTGAAGCTGGAACGGCCAGCGGACTCACGCTGGCGTACAACACGATCGAAATCGCCGCCGTCGGCCCGCAGATCAGATGCCACGACGAGCCCCACAGGCAGGCGATCAATACCGGAATGATCGCGGCGTAGAGGCCGTATTCGGGCGGGAGACCGGCGATCAGCGCGTAGGCAATCGACTGGGGTAACGCGAGAATCGCACCGCTAAGCCCAACGATCAGATCCCGTCCGACGCTGGCGCGGGTTTGCCGAGGGAGCCAGTTCAGGAAAGGGAAAAGTGAGCGGCGACTGGGGAAAGCCATGGGGCCTCGCGGGTGATGAGTTTTTGCAAGGTTATCAGTACCATCCGACAATTGTGGCAAGGGGATTTATCCCCGACCGGCTGCGCAGCAGTCGTGAGACCGGTATTCACGATGGGATCTGACATACCGTGAGTTCGCGTTTTGGGCCGCTGCGCGACCCATCGGGGATAAATCCCCTCGCCACAGGTAAGTGGTGAGTCAGAGCTTGGCTTTCACGGCGGTCAGCGCTTCCTTCCCATCCACCGTTTTCACCCCATCCAGCCACTTGTCCAACACCGCCGGATTCGCCTTGATCCACGCCTTCGCCGCCTCGGCATTGCTGACCTTCTTGTTCACCACCTCGGCCATGATGCTGTTCTCCATCTCCTGAGTGAACGAAAGATTGGTCAACAATTTACCCACGTTCGGACACGCCTCGGCGTAGCCCTTGCGGGTCAAGGTGAAGACGCTACCGGTATCGCCAAAGTACTTCTCGCCGCCCTTGAGGTAATGCATTTTCAACTGCACGTTCATCGGGTGCGGCGTCCAGCCAAGGAAGGTGACGAATTTCTGCTTCTTCACCGCCCGCGAGACTTCGGCGAGCATCGCCTGTTCACTGGATTCGATCAGCTTCCACTGGCCGAGGTCGAAGTCGTTTTTCTTGATGATGTCTTGCAGCGAGATGTTCGCTGGCGCGCCGGAACCAATGCCGTAAATCTTCTTGTCGAATTTATCGGCGTATTTGTTCAGGTCGGCAAAGTTATGCACACCCGCGTCCCACACGTAATCCGGCACGGCGAGGGTGAACTCGGTGCCGTCGAGGTTTTTCGCCAATTGCGTGACATCGCCAGTGGCGACGAATTTATCGTAGAAGCCCTGCTGCGCCGGCATCCAGTTGCCGAGGAACACATCCACCTGGCCATCTTTCAGCCCGCCAAAGGTGATCGGCACCGCAAGGGTATCGACCTTGGCCTTGTAGCCCATGCCATCCAGCAGAAACCCGGTAATGGCGTTGGTCGCGGCGATGTCGCTCCAGCCGGGGTCGGCCATCTTCACCGTTTCGCAGCTTTGCTCGGCAAATACCGAGGCGCTGCCCAGAGCCAGCAGGCTGACCGTCAGTACTGTGGATAACTTGCGCATGGACTTCCCCTTAACATTATTGGTTTTGGCAGGGTTGTGGATAACGGGCCTTGCGTTCCAGATCGTCGAGATCGATGTGGTTGCGCATGTACTGCTGACTGGCGTCCACCAGCGGCTGGTGATCCCAGCTCTTCAGCTTGCCGATGGTCAACGCATCGGCAACAAAACGACGGCGGCGCTGGCTGGCGAGCACTTCCCGATGAATAGACGGGATGTCCCATTTGGCCCGCGCCTCGGCGAGAAAATCGTCGAACAGCTGGCGATGTTGCGGCGATTGGCTGAGTTCTTCCAGTTCTCGCGGGTCGTTGGCTACGTCAAAGAGTAGGCAAGGGTCGCTTTCACTGTAGATAAATTTGTACGCGCCACGACGGATCATCATCAACGGGCTGATCGTACCTTCGGCCATGTACTCGCCGAACACTTCGTCATGGCCGCCCTGCCCTTGCAGATGCGATACCAGTGACCGGCCGTCCAGCGGCAAACCCGGTTCCAGCGTGCCGCCGGCCAGTTCAACGAAGGTCGGCAACAGGTCGGCGGTGGATACGGCGGCGCTGACGCGGCCCGCACTGAACTGGCCCGGAGCACTTATCAACAGGGGCACGCGGGCAGCCATCTCGTACCAGTGCATTTTGTACCAGAGGCCTTTCTCGCCGAGCATGTCGCCGTGATCGCCGGAGAAAACGATGATGGTGTCATCGATGAGTCCGGTTTCTTCGAGGGTTTGCAGAAGTTTGCCGACGTTGGCATCGATATAGCTACACGCTCCGAAGTAGGCGCGGCGCGCATCGCGAATCTTATCCACAGGCAGCGGTTTATCCCACAGGTCGTAGACCTTGAGCAGGCGCTGGGAGTGTGGATCGAGTTCGTGTTGATCCGGCGTTGTAGGCAACGGGATATCACCATCGTCGTACAAATCCCAGAACGCCTTGGGAATCGTGTACGGGTCGTGTGGGTGAGTCATCGATACGGTCAGGCAGAACGGCTGGTCGCCGTCCTCGCGCATGTGGTCGAACAGGTATTGCTGCGCCTTGAACACCACTTCTTCATCGAAATCGAGTTGGTTGGTACGCACGCACGGCCCGGCTTGCAGCACCGAGGACATGTTGTGATACCAGGTCGGCCGCACGTCCGGCTCATCCCAGTTCACCGCCCAGCCATAGTCGGCCGGATAAATGTCGCTGGTTAGGCGTTCTTCATAGCCGTGCAACTGATCGGGGCCGCAGAAATGCATCTTCCCCGACAGCGCGGTGCGGTAGCCGAGACGGCGCAGGTAGTGGGCATAGGTCGGAACATCGGCAGGGAAATCGGCGGCGTTGTCGTAGGCGCCGATCTTGCTCGGCAACTGGCCACTGACCAGGGTGAAGCGCGACGGTGCACATAACGGGCTGTTGCAGTAAGCGGCATCGAACACCACGCCTTGGGCGGCGAGGCGCGAAAGATTCGGCAGTTTGATCGGCGACGGGCCATAGATAGGCAACATTGGCGCGGCCATCTGATCGGCCATGATGAAAAGAATATTCTTGCGCTTCATGTGATCGCGGCATTCCATAGTGAATATTTATGCGACATTGCTGCGACCGAGCATGGAGTCCATGCTCTAACCGGTAAAGCCCGCGCCGGGCAATGACTAGGATAAGCACAGCTTATGTATGAAGCCCTGGGTGATCTGTCGCTCGACCTGCTGCGTGCCTTTGAAGCGGCAGCCCGGCATCGCAGTTTCACCGCTGCTGCGGTAGAGCTTGGCACCACGCAACCGGCGATCAGTCAGCAGATCAAACGGCTGGAAGATCAACTCGGCACGCGGTTGTTTGACCGCATCTATCGCGGCATCGAATTGACCGAGGTCGGCACGATCCTGTTTGAGCAGGTTCAGCTCGGTTTGCAGAATATCGACGCCGGATTGAGCGCGATCAGCGCACAACAGCAACACGAAGTGCTGCAAGTCGCCACCGACTTCGCCTTCGCTGCCTACTGGCTGATGCCGCGTTTGCACCGCTTCCACGAAGCCAATCCGCAGGTCGACGTCAGCCTGGTCACCAGCGAGCGTAATCACAACATGCTGCGCACCGACATCGATGTGGCGATCCTGTTTGGCGACGGGCGTTTTAAACAGGGCGAAAGTCATTGGCTGTTCAGCGAGGAAGTGTTTCCGGTTTGCAGCCCGCAGTTGCTCAAGGAGCGGGCCCTGCCCTTGCCGGCTCAATCGCTGCTGGAGTTTCCGTTACTGCATCTGCGCGGTGAAAACAGCAGTAACTGGTTTGACTGGAGCGGGCTGTTCCGTGAACTTGGCATCAGTACACCGCCAGCGCCGGGGCAGTTGCGGTTCGACAATTACACATTGTTGATTCAAGCGGCGATTGGCGGCCAAGGTGTGGCTATCGGTTGGCGTCACCTTGTGGATAACTTGCTGACTCAGGGTTTGCTGTGCCGCCCGATTGCCGAAACCACCCTGTCGCGGCTGGGTTACTACGTGGTGCTGCCCCAGCGCAAACGTCGTGGTGCGTTGATTCAACAGTTTGTCGACTGGTTGATGGCGGAGCAGGCCGGCAGCGCTGAGTCGCTAGCCGGACTGACCCTCCCATCGATTGCCGTTTAAGTATTCATTCGGTCGTCGCGACAAAATTCACATGCTGGCCCACATGCAGATTCAGCCGCAGCTCATCGGCAATCCCCACCGCCACGCGATTCAAGCGTTCCAGCGGTTCGGCCAGACCGGGCTCGAGATTGCCGCCGACCTGGCTGAAATGCTCGATCGTCAATCCGGCCACGCCGTGGGGCGCATTGACCAGCGTCCAGTGCAGCGGGCTGCTTTGCAGGGCTTCGCGGATTTCTTCGGCGGCGTGACGTTGCAGGCGATCGTCCAGCTCCGGCTCGTCGAGGACGGCGAAATCACCCACCAGAAACAATCGCGCGACATTGGCCAATTGCAGCCCATCAACCAGTGCGTCGACGGCCAGCACCTGTTCAACCGGCCCCAATACAACGGACTTTTCCACGTGATCACTGCTGAACGGCAAACCCGGCGCATCCAGCAGGCAGATCACCGCTGAACTCCCCGCTACGCTTTGATTGACCCGTTCGATATCAAACAGATCACCGCTCTTGGTGCGCAAGCCCGGACGTGGCGCGAGCGCCGTGAGGTCGTCGAGAATGGCGATGACTTCGTGCTGGCGGCGCAGCAACTCAGCCATCAACGCGCCGCCCAGGCTACTCATGGCACCATAGAGCACCACTTTTACCACCGGGGTTTCGGCATTTTTCATGGCTGATCCCTTTTGTTTTCCCTTGTAAGGTGTGTGACATACGCGCAACGCCGAGGGTTCGAACCGATTTGCGAGGCTTTCCGATGCAAGCGATCAAGGGCTACCACGCCCACGTCTATTTCGACGCCGGCACGATTGATCAGGCGCGAGCCTTGTGCGAGCAAGCCGCGCAGTTGTTTCCATTGAAAATGGGCCGCGTCCACGAACGCCCGGTCGGCCCGCACCCGGACTGGAGCTGTCAGTTGGCCTTCGGCCCGGAGCTGATCAGCGACGTGCTGCCGTGGCTGGCACTCAATCGCAAGGGGTTGGTGGTGTTCCTGCACCCGGACACCGGTGATGACTTGCTCGACCACACCGAGCATGCGATCTGGATGGGCGCACTGCGACCGCTGAATCTGGCTGTTTTTTGATCAGTAGCTCTTGTTCGTGACCCTGGGCGGGGCCGCGCCGAACTGAAAGCGTATGTGTCTGCGATCACAGCGTCTTCGCCTGATTTTTCGTTCCGCTCCCCGTTTTCATTGACTCCAGCCGCTTCCGACGGCCGGTTGACCGTTCATTCAAAGCTTTCATCAGCGAAAGGTAGCTGAAAGGTTGCCCCATTAGGATCGCCTTACTTCCGGCAACAGACCGGTTGGCCAACGCGTGTGATTGCTCGCTCGCCCGGCCCAATTAACAACAACAATGGTGATTCTGATGTCCTCTGTAGCCCGCCTCCGCGCTGTCACTCCGCCCGTACGTCTCGTGCTTCCCGTTCTGCGCTGATCCCCACGATCCGCTCAATCAACTAGCCGCGCTACGCCTGGAGTATTCCCATGCTGACTTTCCTTGGCTTCGCCATGGTCATCACGTTCATGTTCCTGATCATGACCAAGCGCCTGTCCGCGCTGATCGCTTTGATCATCATCCCGATCCTGTTTGCCCTGTTCGGTGGTTTCGCGCCGAAGATCGGCCCGATGATGCTCGAAGGCATCACCAAGCTTGCGCCAACTGGCGTGATGCTGATGTTCGCCATTCTCTACTTCGCCCTGATGATCGACTCCGGCCTGTTCGACCCGGCCGTGCGCAAGATCCTCAAACTGGTCAAGGGCGATCCGCTGAAAGTTTCGGTCGGCACCGCCGTGCTGGCGCTCGTCGTTTCCCTCGATGGTGACGGCGCGACCACTTACATGATCTGCGTGGCCGCCATGCTGCCGCTATACAGCCGCATCGGCATGAGCCCGCGAATCATGGCCGGTCTGATCATCCTCGCCGGTGGCGTGATGAACATGACCCCGTGGGGTGGCCCGACCGCCCGTGCCGCCAGTGCGCTGCATGTCGATCCGTCGGACATCTTCGTGCCGATGATCCCGGCCATGGGCGCCGGTGTGGTGGCGATCCTGATCATTGCCTACTTCTACGGCAAGCGTGAACGTGCGCGTCTGGGTGAGTTGCACCTAGTGGGCGACGATATCGATCACAGCGAAATCAGCGTTTCGCAGTTCCCGGATGCCCGTCGTCCTAAATTGATCTGGTTCAACGGCGCGCTGACCTTCGGTCTCATGTGCACCTTGATCGCCGGCCTGTTGCCGCTGCCGGTGTTGTTCATGGTGGCGTTCAGTATTGCAATGATCGTCAACTATCCTTGCCTGCAAATGCAGAAGGATCGCGTCGCGGCTCACGCCGGTAGTGTGCTGGCAGTGGTCGGGCTGATCTTTGCGGCGGGTATCTTCACCGGTATCCTGTCGGGCACCGGCATGGTCGATGCGATGTCGAAGAGCCTGTTGGCGGTGATCCCTGATTTCCTTGGCCCGTACCTGGCCGTAATCACGGCGCTGGTGAGCATGCCGTTCACCTTCTTCATGTCCAACGATGCGTTCTACTATGGCGTGTTGCCGGTGTTGGCCGAGGCTGCCAGCCACTACGGGATCACCGCGGTGGAAATGGCTCGTGCCTCGATCGTCGGTCAACCCGTGCACTTGCTGAGCCCGTTGGTGCCATCGACCTATCTGTTGGTGGCTCTGGCCGGTATTGATTTTGGTGACCACCAGCGTTTCACCCTGAAATGGGCGATCCTGGTTTGTATATGCATTCTGATTGCTGCGCTGCTGTTGGGGACTTTCCCGGTGTTCAGCACTCTATAAGCCCAAGACTCACCGTTGCGGGTCCTGGCTTCGCTGTTTGAAGCCCGGACCTTTTTCGGTTTAACAATCGCTCAAAGGAATACACATGGAATGGCTGACCAACCCTGAAATCTGGGTTGCCTTCTTTACCCTGACCGCCCTGGAAATCGTCCTCGGCATCGATAACATCATCATGATTTCGATCCTGGTCAGCCGCATGCCTAAACACATGCAGCAGCGCACCCGGATTTTCGGTCTGGCGCTGGCCATGATCACGCGGATCCTGTTGCTGCTGTCGATCACCTGGGTCATGCGCCTCACCGCGGACCTGTTCGTGGTCTTCGGCCAAGGCATCTCCGGCCGCGACCTGATCCTGTTCTTCGGTGGTCTGTTCCTGTTGTGGAAGAGCTCGCAAGAGATGTACCACGCACTGGAAGGCGAAGACGAAAGCGAAGAAACGCCAGGCGGCAAGGGCGGCAACTTCCTCTACACCATCATCCAGATCGCGATCATCGACATCGTGTTCTCGCTGGACTCGGTGATCACCGCTGTCGGCATGGTCTCGCACGTACCGGTCATGGTTGCAGCGATCATCGTTGCGGTGCTGGTGATGATGCTCGCGGCGGGTACGATCAGCGAATTCATCGACAAGCACCCGTCGCTGAAAATGCTGGCGCTGTCGTTCCTGCTGGTGGTCGGTACCGTGCTGATTGCCGAGTCGTTCGACGTGCATGTGCCAAAAGGCTACGTCTACTTCGCGATGGCGTTCTCGCTGGCGGTTGAAGCGATCAACATCAAACTGCGTGGGGCGATGGCGAAGAAGAAACAGCAGCAGGATCCGGTGAAACTGCGCAAGGACATTCCGGGGCAGTAATCCGGTAATCCAGGCGCACGCAATACCCCCTGTGGGAGCGAGCCTGCTCGCGAAAACGGAGTGTCAGTCGACAACAATGTTGGCTGATCCACCGCTTTCGCGAGCAGGCTCGCTCCCACATTTGTTTTGGGCAAATTTCGGGAAATATGTTGGATTCAAGTGGGTGCATGAACCCTTTTTCATGACACTTTTGTTTCAATCAGCACTTTAGCTGTGCAATGCTGGCGCCCAGACCGTTAGCCAACTACAGCTTAAGTATCAGAACGTAGAAACCGCGCGGTACCGTCAACTTGCTCCTCTGGGGCGCTGCTATTACAGGGGGTCTGCATGCTCACCCTGCTCAATCTTCTTTCTGCCGTCGCCCTGCTGATCTGGGGCACGCACATCGTCCGAACCGGCATCCTGCGGGTGTACGGCACCAATCTGCGCCATGTGATCGGCCAGAATATGTCCAAGCGCTGGCTCGCGTTCGTCGCCGGTATCGTCGTGACCGCGATGGTGCAGAGCAGCAACGCCACCGCCATGCTCGTCACCTCCTTCGTCGGCCAAGGCTTGATGGCACTGACCCCGGCACTGGCGACCATGCTCGGTGCCGACGTCGGTACGGCGCTGATGGCGCGAGTGCTGACGTTCGATTTGTCGTGGCTGTCGCCACTGCTGATTTTCCTCGGGGTGATTTTCTTTCTGTCGCGCAAACAGACGCGGCTCGGGCAGATGGGCCGGGTCAGCATCGGTTTGGGGCTGATCATTCTCGCGCTGCAATTGATCGTCGAAGCGGCTGCACCAATCACCCACGCTCAAGGCGTGAAAGTGATTTTTGCTTCTCTGACAGGCGACATCCTCCTCGACGCCCTGGTCGGTGCGTTGTTCGCGATGATTTCCTATTCCAGCCTCGCCGCCGTGCTGCTCACCGCGACGCTGGCCGGGGCTGCGGTGATCAGCCTGCCGGTGGCGATCGGTCTGGTGATCGGCGCGAATATCGGCAGCGGCATTCTGGCGTTCATGAGCACCAGCATGCAGAACGCGGCGGGCCGGCAAGTGGCGCTGGGCAGTCTGTTGTACAAGCTGATCGGCCTCTTGTTGATCATCCCGGTGCTCGATCCGCTGGTGCACTGGATCGACAGCCTCGATTTCAGTCCGCAGGAAATGGTCATCGGCTTCCACCTGCTCTACAACACCGCGCGCTGCCTGATCCTGCTGCCGAGTGTCGGGCCGATGGCGCGGCTTTGCGCCTGGCTGCTGCCGGAGCGCCCGGAGGTCAACGGCACGGCCAAGCCCCGCCATCTCGACGCGACCGCGCTGGTCACGCCCAGCCTGGCCTTGGCCAATGCCGCGCGGGAAACCCTACGCGTGGGCGATCTGCTCGACAACATGCTCGACGCCACCCTCGACGTACTGCGCGGCAAACAAACTGCCGTCACCCAGGAAATCCGTCGGCTGACCGATGACATCGAGTCGCTGTGCAGCGCGATCAAGCTGTATCTGGCACAGATGCCCCGCGAGGACCTCGGCGAGCACGACAGCCGGCGCTGGGCGGAAATCATCGAACTGGTGATCAACCTGAAACTGGCCAGTGATCTGATCGAACGCATGCTGCGCAAGATTCAGCAGCAGAAGACTTCGCAGCGTCGTTCGTTTTCCGAAGAGGGGCTGGAGGATTTGGCCGTCCTGCATCAGCAACTCATCGCCAACCTGCGTTTGGGCCTGTCGGTATTTCTCAGCAGCGACCGCGAAAGCGCTCGCCAGTTGCTGCGCGAGAAACGGCGCTTTCGCGCGCAGGAACGGCGTTTGGCCCATGCGCATGTCAGTCGGTTGCAACGCAAGATCGTGCAGAGTATTGAAACCAGTTCGCTGCATCTGGAGTTGATTGCAGACATGAGACGGCTCAATTCGCTGTTTTGCGGCAGCGCGTATGTGGTGTTGGAAACGGCGGATACCGGGGCGCTGGCGGCGGATGATATGAGCGACATTACGCATTCGCCTTGAACGTCTGGGGCTGGGTTTAGTCAGTAACTTTGATTCAGCCTTAAGACCTTCGCGAGCAGGCTCGCTCCCACCTTTGAAACACGTTCCCTTGTGGGAGCGACGGTGCGACGATTCGACCTGCTCGCGAAGGGCGGCCTGAATAGCGACACGGATCTCCAAATCAGCCGTATGGAAGCCTGTTATGCGTTGCCTGTTGTTCGCCTGTCTGTTGCTCGGTTCACTCCCCTCTTTTGCCCTGGATCGTTTTCAGGTCGAAGGCTATGCATTGCCCAACGGTTTGCAGTTGCTACTCAAGCCCGGCACCGAACGCGGGCATGTGGCGATCCGGCTGGTGGTGGGCGTCGGCCTCGACGACTTTGACTGTGATGAAAAAGAGCTGCCGCATCTGCTTGAGCATCTGCTGTTCAGCGGCATCGACGCCACGGGCGAAGGCGGCCTCGAAGAACGCATGCAAGCGCTCGGCGGCGAGTGGAACGCCTTCACCAGCAACGCCGACACCACGTTCGTCATCGAAGCCCCGGCGAAGAACCAGCGCAAAGTGCTCGACCTGCTGCTCGATCTGCTGACCCAGACCCGCATCGACGACAACGCAATCAACGCCGCCAAACGTGTGGTCGAGCGTGAGGACGGCGGTCACTACACCAAGCTGCAACGCTTTCTCGACCGTCAGGATCTGGGCCACACCGCGAGCAATCAACTGGCGGTCGAACTGGGCCTGAAATGTCCGCAACGCGCGGAGGTTGATCACCTGACCCAAGAGCAATTGGAGAAGGTGCGCAAGGCCTGGTACGCGCCGAACAACATGAGCCTGATCGTCGTCGGCGAACTCGACAAATTGCTGCCGGCCTATCTGGAACGCACTTGGGGCGCGCTCGACGCGGTTGAACCGAGCGAACATCGCCCGTTGCCGGACATCCGCTCCAGCGCTGCCCATGAACGCACCCTCACCCGTGGTTTTATCGGCGACAGCGCCAAGCTGCACTGGCTGGTGCCGGAACCGGTGCTGGACGATCAGTACGACCAGACCTTCGACATCCTCAAGGACTACCTCGACTGGGCGCTGTATCGACAGATACGCCTGAACCACGGTTTGTCTTATGGGCCGTGGGCCGAGCGCGAAGTGTTTGGTGGCGTCGGCTTCATGAGCTTGAATGCTGATCTGGATCGCGATGACGTTGACGAAGCCATCCAGGTGCTGGAAACCCTCAAGGCCGATCTGCTGAAAAACGGCCTCGATCCGGACACCTTCGCCCGCATCAAACAAGCCGCCATCGCTCATCAGGCCTGGGCGGTGCAAGGCAACAGCGCGCTGGCCGATTACTACTGGAGCGCGCTGGGTGACTATGAGGACGGCCGTTTCGCCAACCCCGCCCGCGAGCTGCAGGGCGTGACGCTGGACGCGGCGAACAAGGCCATGCGCGAGTTGTTGCTGCAACCGGGGTATCTGCGGATCGAGAAGCCGTTGATCAGTGATGATCAGGTGTTGTGGCTGAGTGCGGGTGGGCTGGGCGTGTTGCTGCTGATTCTGACTGGCTGGCGTTTGCACCACCGCCGAAAATCTGTGGGCAACCAATAACCCTGTGGTGAGGGGATTTATCCTCGATGGGCTGCGCAGCAGCCCCAAACACAGGAACCCCGTTCATTGAGGCAAACCGCATTCACCGGATTTGCGACGGCTGCGCCGCCGATCGGGGATAAATCCCCTCGCCACAGGGGTTATGTGGCGGTAACCTTTCCGGGTTTTTTCCTACAGTGTCGTGACTCCCCAAAATGCCAAAACTGACCCTGCTGATCCAGCGCATTCTCGAACTGATGAAGCGCTATCCCGGGGTCATTGCGCTTGGTGGTTTCATCTCCGGGGTCGGCAGTTTCATTCTGGTCGACCGGCAACAGGGCCTGGCGAGCTGGATCACCACGATCATGCTGCTGAGCTGGATCTGGCTGATGCTGGAAAACAGCCTGACCAAGCTGTTCACGCGGATTTTCAAACGGGAAATTCCCCAGCCGCTGCTGCGTTACGCGACGCAGATGATCCATCAGGAAAGCCTGTTTTTTGTCCTGCCGTTCTTCTTCATCACCACGACGTGGAACAGCGGCCAGTTGATTTTCACCGGGCTGTTGAGCATCGCCGCACTGATTTCGGTGATCGATCCGCTCTACTACAAATGGCTGGCGCCGCGACGCTGGGCGTTTCTCGCGCTGCATACCCTGACCCTGTTCGCCGCCCTGCTCACTGCATTGCCGGTGATCATGCACCTGACCACTTCGCAGAGTTTCAAATGGGCGCTGGGCACCGCAGTGGTGTTGTCGTTCCCGAGCCTGGCCTCCATCTTCCCGATCCGCACGGTGCGCAACGCGCTGGCGATTCTCTGCATCACGGTGGGCATCGGCGGCGTCGGCTGGGTGCTGCGTTCTTGGGTGCCGCCAGCGACGCTGTGGATGAGCGACGTGGCGATCAGTACGCAGATGCAGGATCGCACCCCCGGCGCCAGCCTCGACGAGGTCAGTGCCGAACAGATCCGCAACGGCGGGCTCTACGCCTACACCGCGATCAACGCGCCGCGCGGCCTGGATGAGCGGATTTATCACGTCTGGCAGTTCAACGGCAAAGAGGTCGATCGCATCGCTCTCGACATCCATGGCGGGCGCAAGGAAGGCTACCGGGCGTGGACGCACAAGCAGAATTTCCCCGGCAATCCGGCAGGCAAGTGGCAGGTTCGAGTACTGACCGAGGATGGCCAAGTGATCGGCGTGCTGCGGTTTGAAGTGACGGACAGCACAGCGGTCAAAGAAAAGTAGTCAGGTTCGTGCTATTACGTATGCCAGCGTATTTAGCCGAAAAGCACGGAGCTTATGACCAGCCGTTCAATGACAGGCAGTGCCCAACTGGACACGTCGATCACCCCTGCCCGCCTGCGGGTTACCGGGGACTGGACGCTCGCCCATTACGCCGACCTCAAGCAACTGAGCGAAAAGCTCCACGGCCAATACGACGCCAGCACGCCGATTGATCTGAACGGCCTCGGTGCCCTCGATACCGCTGGCGCCTCGTTGCTGGTGGAACTGCTCGGTTCCGAACGCCTCGGCAAATCCGCCGAACATCCCGATTGCACGATTTCCTCTGCTGATCGCGCGCTGCTGCAAACCGTGTATCAGTCGCTGACCGATTTCTGCGTGCCGATCAAGGAACCGGAAGTCAGCGTCAGCGTGCAGTTGCTGACGCGCATCGGCCGCGCCGTCGACACGATCTGGCAAGACACCCTGCAACTGCTCGGCTTCGTCGGGCTGATTCTGGAAACCATCGCCCGCAACCTGTTCCGGCCGAAGCGCTGGCGGATAACGCCAATGATCGCGCACATCGAACAGACCGGTCTCGACGCCGCGCCCATCGTGGCGTTGCTGACCTTTCTGGTCGGCGCGGTGGTGGCGTTTCTCGGCGCGACGGTGCTGGCCAGTTTCGGCGCGACGATTTTTACCGTGGATCTGGTGGGCTTCTCGTTCCTGCGTGAGTTCGGCGTGTTGCTGACGGCGATCCTGATGGCCGGGCGCACCGCCAGTGCGTTCACCGCGCAGATCGGCTCGATGAAGGCCAACGAAGAAATCGACGCGATCCGCACCCTCGGCCTCGACCCCATGGAGTTGCTGGTAGTGCCACGGGTGCTGGCGATGCTGGTGGCGTTGCCGATGTTGACGTTTCTGGCGATGCTCTCGGGCATCGTCGGTGGCGGCGTGGTCTGCGCGGTGTCGCTGGATATTTCGCCGGCGATGTTTCTGTCGCTGCTGCAATCGGACATCGGCATTCAGCATTTCCTGGTCGGGCTGGTCAAAGCGCCGATCTTCGCCTTCCTGATCGCCGCGATCGGTTGCCTGGAAGGCTTCAAGGTCAGCGGCAGCGCCGAATCGGTCGGCGCCCACACCACCTCCGCCGTGGTGCAGTCGATTTTTGTGGTGATCGTGCTCGACGCGGTGGCCGCGCTGTTCTTCATGGAGATGGGCTGGTGAGTCGTCTACCCCGCGCGCCCGCCGAGGCAGTAATCGAAGTCCGTGGTCTGTGCAATCGCTTTGGCAGCCAGAGCGTGCACGAAAACCTCGATCTGGATTTG
Source organism: Pseudomonas sp. NPDC087639 (assembly GCF_044743385.1). Taxonomy (NCBI): domain Bacteria; kingdom Pseudomonadati; phylum Pseudomonadota; class Gammaproteobacteria; order Pseudomonadales; family Pseudomonadaceae; genus Pseudomonas; species Pseudomonas sp. NPDC087639. The sequence goes on from NZ_JBIUWI010000025.1 coordinate 32,853, forward strand.
TACAAAGGCGAAATCCTCGCCGTGGTCGGCGGTTCCGGCAGCGGCAAATCGGTGCTGTTGCGCAGCATCGTCGGCCTGCGCCGGCCCAGCGAAGGCAACGTCAAAGTATTCGGCCAGAACCTGCCAAGCCTGTCCGAGCACGAGCGCTCACTGGTCGAGCGGCGCTTTGGCGTGCTGTTCCAGAAAGGCGCGCTGTTTTCCTCGCTGACGGTGACCGAGAACGTCGCCCTGCCCCTGATCGAGCACGCCGGCCTGAGCCGTCACGATGCCGAGCATCTGGCCGCGGTCAAACTGGCGCTGGCCGGGTTGCCGCTGTCGGCGGCGGACAAATACCCGTCGTCGCTGTCCGGCGGCATGATCAAGCGCGCCGCATTGGCGCGGGCCTTGGCGCTGGATCCGGACATCCTGTTTCTCGACGAACCCACCGCCGGCCTCGATCCGATCGGCGCGGCGCAGTTCGATCAATTGATCCTGACCCTGCGCGACGCGCTGGGCCTGAGCGTGTTTCTGGTGACCCACGACCTCGACACGCTCTACACCATCACCGACCGCGTGGCGGTGCTGGCGCAGAAGAAAGTGCTGGTCGCGGGTCCCATCGACGTCGTTTCGGAAACGGATGACGCGTGGATTCACGAATACTTCCACGGCCCGCGCGGCCGCTCGGCGCTGGACGCCGCCAAATTGCTTAACGAGGTCTGACATGGAAACCCGAGCCCATCATGTGTTGATTGGCCTGTTCACCGTCATCGTGGTGGCCGGCGCCCTGCTCTTCGGTCTGTTCCTGGCCAAGTCGAGCGTCGACACCGAGTTCAAGGATTACGAAATCGTCTTCAATGAGGCGGTCAGCGGTCTGTCCAAAGGCAGTTCGGTGCAGTACAGCGGGATCAAGGTCGGCGACGTGGTCAGCCTGCGCCTCGATCCACAGGACCCGCGCCGGGTGCTGGCGCGGATTCGTCTGGGTGGCGACACCCCGATCAAGGAAGACACCCTGGCGAAACTGGCGCTGACCGGGATCACCGGTACGTCGATCATCCAGCTCAGCGGCGGTACGCCAGAAAGCCCGAAACTCAGAGGGCATGACGGCAACCTGCCGACCATCGTTGCCTCGCCTTCGCCGATTTCGCGCCTGCTCAATGACAGCAACGACTTGATGACCGGCATCAGTACGTTGCTGGGTAATGCCAACCACATGTTCTCCGCCGAAAACGTCGAACGCGTCAGCAACACCCTCGCCCACTTGGAACAAACCACCGGCTCGATCAACGATCAGCGCGGCGACTTGCGTCAGGCCATGCAGCAACTGGCGACGGTCGGCAAACAGGCCGGCAACATGCTCGAACAGACCTCGCTGTTGATGCGCAACGCCAACGGCCTGCTCAACGATCAGGGCAAACAGGCGCTAGGCAGTGCCGAACAGGCGATGAAGTCGCTGGAACAAAGCAGCGCGACCATCAACGGCCTGCTGAGCAAGAACCAGAACTCCCTCGACAACGGCATGCAGGGCCTCAATGGCCTCGCCCCGGCGATCCGCGAACTGCGCGAAACCCTGACGTCGCTGCGCGCCATTTCCCAACGCCTGGAGGCCAACCCCAGCGGTTACCTGCTGGGCAGTGACAAGAACAAGGAGTTCACGCCATGAAGCTGACTCGCCTCGCCCTCCTCGCCGCCAGCATTACCCTGATCAGCGCGTGCTCGATCTTGCCCAAGTCGGAGCCATCGGACGTTTACCGTCTGCCGAGCGCACAAGCACCCGCCTCGGCCAGTTCGGCGGCGTCGCAGCAGTGGTCGCTGCGCCTGAACAAGTTGCAGGCCAGCGAAGCGTTGAACCGGCCGAGTATTGCGGTGATTCCACAGGGCGACGTGATCAGCAGCTACAAGGCTTCGCGCTGGAGCGATCCGGCGCCGGTGCTGGTGCGTAATCGGTTGCTGGACGGCTTCGCGCGTGATGGCCGGGTGACGTTGCTGAGTACCGATGACAGCAACTTTGCCGCGGATCTGGAGCTGGGCGGGAATTTGCAGGCGTTTCAGACTGAATATCAGGGGACGCAGGCCAGCGTCGTGGTGCGAGTCGATGCGTTGCTGGTGCGTGGCTATGACCAGCGGATTCTGGCCAGCCGCCGCTTTGAAGAGCGTCAACCGTTGAGCGATGTGCAGGTGCCAGCGGTGGTCGCAGGCTTCGGTCAGGCCAGTGATCGCCTGACCGCGAAGGTCGTGGCGTGGGCGGTAGATCAAGGGCAGAAACTCGCACCACAACCCAGACCTTAAGCCCCACACAAAACCAATGTAGGAGCCAGCCTGCTGGCGATGGCGGTTTGTCAGTCACCATCATTAGTGCCTGTCAGCAAGCTATCGCGAGCAGGCTCACTCCTACAGTTTTGATCTGTGATCAGCCGAAGAACCAGTAGCACACGCCAATCGCGCCAATCACGCCCGCCAACTCCGCCAGCAACGCACACCCCACCGCATGCCGCGCCCGCTGAATCCCCACTGCTCCAAAGTAAACGGCCAGCACATAGAACGTGGTCTCGGTACTGCCCTGAATCGTCGCCGCCACCAGCGCCGGGAAGCTGTCGACGCCGGAGGTTTTCATCGTTTCAATCAGCATCGCCCGCGCAGCGCTGCCGGAGAATGGTTTGACCATCGCCGTCGGCAGCGCATCGACAAACCGCGTGTCCCAACCGGCCCATTCGACCAGATGGCGAATCCCGTCCAGACCAAAATCCAGTGCCCCGGAGGCGCGTAGCACGCCAATGGCACAGAGCATTGCGACCAGATACGGCAGCAGGTTTTTGGCGACGTCGAAGCCCTCTTTCGCACCCTCGACGAATGCTTCGTAAACCTTCACCTTGCGCAAGGCGCCGATCACCAGAAACAGCATGATCAGCCCGAACAACGTGAGATTGCCGAGGATCGACGAAAGACCCGCCAATGCGGTGGCCGACATCGTCGCCAGCAGCGCCATGAAGCCACCGAGGATCAGCGCGCCGGGAATCAGATAGGCCAGCACCACCGGGTCCCAGACCCGCAGACGCTGCATGAATGCCACCGAGAGGAAACCGACGATGGTCGAGCAACTGGTTGCCAGCAGGATCGGCAGAAACACCAGGGTCGGATCCGGCGCCCCTTGCTGGGCGCGGTACATGAAGATCGTCACCGGCAGCAGGGTCAGGGAGGAGGCGTTGAGTACCAGAAACAGGATCTGCGCGTTGCTGGCGATGGTGGCGCTGGGGTTGAGTTCCTGCAACGCCTTCATGGCTTTCAGGCCGATCGGCGTGGCGGCGTTGTCCAGGCCAAGTCCGTTGGCGGCGAAGTTCAGGGTGATCAGGCCAAGGGCAGGGTGACCGGGTGGGACTTCCGGCATCAGGCGAAGAAACAGCGGGCCCAACACCTTGGCCAGCCAGTCGACGATCCCGGCCTTCTCGGCAATGCGCAGAAAGCCCAGCCACAAGGTGAGGGTGCCGAACAGCAGCACCATGACCTCGACCGACAGCTTGGCCATGGCAAAAATGCTTTCCACCATCGCCGCAAAAATCCCGGCGTTACCGCCGATCAGCCACTGCACCAGCGCAGAAATTGCTGCCACGACAAAGAAGCCAAGCCACAGGCCATTAAGCATCAGTCAAATCCCCCGGAAGATGCGGCGAATGATAGCGGGGTCGCCAGAAACGACAAACCCCGGATTTTGTCCGGGGTTTGTTTATAACGGCTGGCGGTGATCCCTGTGGGAGCGGGCTTGCCCGCGATGGCGGTGTGTCAGTCAACAAAGATGTTGAATGTGCTGGCCTCATCGCTGGCAAGCCAGCTCCCACAGGGTCTTGGATTACTGCTTGGAAATTTCGCCGGCCGGCAGTTTTTCCTTGCTGCGCCAGTGCGGCAGGGAGTTCCAGTAGCGCTCGCCCTTGGCGTCGTCGTACATGCCTTCCCAGCGCGCGATAACCAGTACGGCCAAGGCGTTACCGATCACGTTCAGGGCGGTACGCGCCATGTCCATGATGCGGTCGACACCGGCGATGAATGCCAGACCTTCCAGCGGGATACCAACGCTGCCCAGAGTGGCCAGCAGCACCACGAAGGACACGCCCGGTACACCGGCGATGCCTTTGGAGGTGACCATCAGGGTCAGCACCAGCAGCAGTTGCTGGCTGATCGACAGGTCGATGCCGTACAGCTGGGCAATGAAGATGGCGGCGATGGACTGGTACAGGGTCGAACCGTCAAGGTTGAACGAGTAACCGGTCGGCACCACGAAGCTACAGATGGCTTTCGGCGCACCGTAGGCTTCCATCTTCTCGATCACGCGCGGCAGCACGGTTTCCGAGGAAGCGGTGGAGTAAGCCAGCACCAGCTCATCCTTGAAGATGCGCATCAGCTTGATCACCGAGAAACCGAACAGCTTGGCGATCAGGCCCAGCACCACAAAGGCGAAGAAGGCGATGGCGACGTAAACCAGGATCACCAGTTTGGCCAGCGGCAGCAGCGAGGCGAAGCCGAAGTTGGCGACAGTCACCGCGATCAGTGCGAATACGCCGATCGGGGCGTAGTTCATGATCATGTGGGTGACTTTGAACATGCTTTCCGAGACGCCCTGGAACATCTTCACCAGCGGCTCGCGCAGATCCGACTGCAGGCTCGACAGACCGAGACCGAACAGCACGGAGAAGAAGATGATCGGCAGCATTTCGCCGCGAGCCATGGCCGCGAAGATGTTCGACGGGATCAGGTTGAGGATGGTCTCGATGAACGCGTGTTCATGCTGCACTTCGGCGGCGGTCGCCTGGTACTTGGAAATATCCACTGTACCCAGCGTGCTCATGTCGATGCCGGCACCCGGATGGAACACGTTCGCCAGAACCAGGCCAACAATAATGGCGATGGTGGTGACGATTTCGAAATAGATGATCGTCTTCAGGCCGATACGCCCGAGCTTCTTGGCGTCGCCCACGCCAGCGATGCCGACGATCAGGGAGGAGATGACGATCGGGATCACGATCATCTTGATCAGACGGATAAAGATATCGCCTGCCGGTTGCAGGACGTTGCTGATCCACCAGGCCTTCTCGGCACTGAAATGGTTGAGCAACGCACCAATTGCAATCCCTAGAACCAGACCGATGAGGATCTGCCAGGCGAGGCTGAGTTTTGCCTTCTTCATTATCTTTACCCTTACTTGCGTTTGACTCAGGCAGATGCAGGAACTGGAACGCTTTTTAGCGGAAAAGTCTGTGCATCTGCCTCCGTATAAGGTGCCCCAAAGCGCGTGTTTACGGCTCTTCGGCAGGCGAAAAAAGGCGCAACTATTCCGATGCAAGGTTGCGCCGTCTAATGCCGTAAACGCCTACCCTATGCCGAATCGGCATGAGCTTTTTTTAACGAAACTGGCGTCCCAACCGGTTCGATTGCGACATTTCAGCCGGCATAAGTGCCGTGAACCGGCCATCACAGCGCAGATTGGTTGTTTTTTGAACGAGTAATTTCGACGGAAATTTTCGGAAAAAGCCTACATTTCGAGACTAGAAGTCCTACTGGTTGGAAACATGTTTTCGCGATATACGGTCGCCAGGAAACACCGCGAAATGTTTTCGCGCGCAGTGTGAGCGATAAAAGGATGAGCAGGACGCTCTAGATCAATGTTCTGCCTGATTGAAAGCTCAGCGCAAGTCCGTCGAGCCACTGTGGATCGGCGAACCTGCGACGCAGCTTTTACCCTGACCCGGCCCTTGCGCAGGCACTCCCTGTACCCGTAGGTCACTCCGACCCTGTAACAGTCAGAACGTCCCGGCCCCTTGGTCATGCGCCGGCCTTCCTCGGGTGGGCACAATGGAGGGCAGCGGGGGGGCTGCCCTCATGTTCAAACTCGCATCAATACCACTTCGGATCTTTCTTCAGCGTTTCCATCAAAAGATCCTGCATGCCCTGGTCGGGTTTGCCGAGGAAGCGGTAGGTGGCATGTCGCGTTGGCGACTTGTCAGCCGGCAGACCTTCGGGCACATCGACGAGCATGGCGTAGGCATCTTTCTTGTCGAAACTGAAAGCTACGATCAAGCGGTGGTTCAGGCATTTGTCTGCATTTTCACAGAGCGGCCCAACCAGATACTGGTCGCCATCTTCAGTCACGGCATTCATTTGCTGGTCAGGCGTGCCGGACAGGTTCATCACCCATTCCGGCAGGCGTTCTTCCTTCTTTACCACGCCTTCCCAGGTTTCCCGGTATTGCGGGTCGGAACTCAAGAGTTCGTTGACTCGCGTCTGGCCGTCGTTGGCCGCCATCGCCATGGCACTACCGCCCAGAAGCAGGGCGGCTGCCAATGTCTTTAACGCAATCATCGTTAACCTCGGCCGCGACGGCCAAAGAAGAAGGAAGCGATGAACATCACCAGGAACACGACAAAGAGAATCTTGGCGATACCCGTGGCGGTGCCCGCGATACCACCGAAGCCCAGTACTGCAGCGATGATGGCAATGATCAAGAATGTAATTGCCCAGCTCAACATGGTGATTCTCCTTACTTCTCTATTTAGGGGTGTGGCGTGTTCCGGCGCATCGCGCCCGAATCTGTTTAACAGTTAGAAAACCCAGCGCTCTTCACGTGGCATCTGATCCATTGGCTGCGCCTGATCAACATCCATCATGCGCATCGAGGCGCTCTCTGCCTGGCTATTGCTGACGGCACTGAAGTGCTTCTGCGTGCTGTGTTGCATCGAGATCAGCGGCTCAGCCTTCTGGCTGTTTTCCCAGCTCAGGTATTGCTGGCAAGCGATCAGGGTGATCAACAGGGCAAGAACGCCGAACAGGCCTTGCTGGATATGCAGTGGCGAGATACGCACTTGGGCGGCACGTTGGCGAGTCATCCTGGGTTCCTCACTCTTATTCGGTTGGGGCAGTTCTGATCTGCCCGGGCTAAAAGATATATTGCAGGCTGCATGCCAATTTTTTATTTGGAAAATATTCAATAAAATCAATTGGTTGTGAGTGCTATAAAAATGAATTACGACGCATCCTGCACGATGGGGCTCCTAGGATCGTGCGCAATGCACGATTATTTCGTAGGAGATTTCATTCTTATGGAATTGAGAGCAGGGCGCGGATGTCAGAAAAGTACGCAGGGAATCCCCTGCAAATCGATGATTGTTTAAAAAATCAACAAAATCAGTGTATTAGCCGTAAAGGCAGGAGAGAGCTACCCTCCTATGGCTGGCATCGTTCAGAATCAACCATGCAACTTGCCCGATTTTTCCGGGACTAACCCAAGACCAATCACTATGGAGCGTAGGAAAAATGGAATCTGCCACTGAGCATCAAGGCCGCATTCTGCTGGTGGACGACGAATCCGCCATCCTGCGAACCTTCCGTTATTGCCTCGAAGATGAAGGCTATACGGTCGCCACTGCCAACAGCGCGGCCCAGGCCGACGCACTGCTGCAACGCCAGGTCTTTGATCTGTGCTTCCTTGATTTGCGCTTGGGCGAAGACAACGGCCTCGATGTGCTGGCGCAAATGCGCATTCAGGCGCCGTGGATGCGCGTGGTGATCGTCACCGCGCATTCGGCTGTCGATACCGCGGTGGATGCCATTCAGGCTGGCGCCGCCGACTATCTGGTCAAGCCGTGCAGCCCGGATCAATTGCGCCTGGCGACCGCCAAGCAACTGGAAGTGCGCCAACTCTCGGCACGTCTTGAAGCCCTCGAAGGCGAAATCCGCAAGCCGAAGGACGGCCTCGATTCTCACAGCCCGGCGATGAAAGTCGTGCTGGAGACTGCGCGGCAGGTGGCGAGCACTGACGCCAACATTCTTATTCTCGGCGAGTCCGGCACCGGTAAAGGTGAACTGGCCCGGGCGATTCACGGCTGGAGCAAGCGCGAGAAGAAATCCTGCGTGACCATCAATTGCCCGTCGCTGACCGCCGAACTGATGGAAAGTGAGCTGTTCGGTCACAGTCGCGGTGCGTTTACCGGTGCCAGCGAAAGTACTTTGGGGCGCGTCAATCAGGCCGACGGCGGTACGCTGTTTCTCGACGAGATCGGCGATTTTCCCCTGACGTTGCAACCCAAGTTGCTGCGCTTCATTCAGGACAAGGAATACGAGCGGGTAGGCGACCCGGTGACCCGCCGCGCCGACGTGCGGATTTTGGCGGCGACCAACCTCAATCTAGAGGACATGGTGCGCGACGGGCGTTTCCGTGAAGACCTGCTCTATCGCCTCAACGTCATCACCTTGCACTTGCCGCCGTTGCGCGAGCGCAGCGAAGACATTTTGACCCTGGCCGACCGCTTTCTTGCCCGCTTCGTTAAAGAGTACGCACGTCCGGCGCGGGGGTTCAGCGACGAAGCCCGTGAGGCGCTGCTCGGTTATCGCTGGCCGGGCAACATCCGCGAGTTGCGCAACGTGGTTGAGCGCGCAAGCATCATCTGCCCGCAGGAGCGCGTGGAAATCAGCCATTTGGGCATGGCCGAGCAACCAGCCAGCAATGCGCCAAGGGTCGGCGCGGCGCTGAGCCTGGACGAGTTGGAAAAAGCGCATATCGGCGCCGTTCTGGCCACCGCTGGCACGCTGGATCAAGCGGCGAAAACCCTCGGCATTGATGCCTCGACCCTGTATCGCAAGCGCAAGCAGTACAACCTGTGAGCGCCCGACGATGAAACTGGCGATGAAGTTGCGGACCCGCTTGTTCCTGAGCATTTCCGCACTGATCACCGTGGCTTTGCTCGGGCTGTTGCTCGGGCTGGTCAGCGTGATGCAGATGGCTGGAACTCAGGAAGAGCGGGTGCGCAGTAACTTCGCCACCCTTGATCTGGGCCTCAAGCTGCGGCAGACGCTGGGTGATCAACTGATCATCATGCTGGCGGAAAAGCCTGATCCCGTGGCGTTCGAAGCGTCCAGGCAGCATTATTTCCAGTTGCTTGACGAAGGCATCGCCCAGGAAAAGGAGGGCGATGGTCAGTTGTATGGTTTCAGTCAGGCCAAAAAAGATTATCTGAATTTCCTGCAGGCGTTCGACCTGTCCCGTGACCCTGCCAAGACGATGATGAGCAATGCGGACTTCCGCGAGCGCTTCAATACCTTGCGCAACGGACTGATCGCCGAGCACAAGCATGCGCTCGACAATATCAACGCCGTCCAGCGAGATGCCCGCGAGCGGGCGCTGTTGGTCGCCGGCCTGCTTGGGCTTGTGGGGCTGGCGGTGTTGATCATCGGTTTCGTCACGGCCCAAGGCATTGCCCGGCGTTTCGGCGCACCGATCGAGGCGCTGGCGCGGGCGGCGGACAATATCGGCCAAGGCAACTTTGAAGTGACCCTGCCGATTTCCTCAGCGATGGAAATGAATCTGCTGACCAAGCGGTTCGGGCTGATGGCCGAAGCGTTGCGTGAGCATCAGGCGACTAACGTCGATGAGTTGATGGCCGGTCAACAACGCTTACAGGCCGTGCTCGACAGCATCGATGACGGCTTGCTGATGATCGACCGCGATGGCCACTTGGAGCATCTCAACCCGGTCGCCCAGCGCCAGTTGGGCTGGGACGATGACCGTCTCGGGCAAGGCCTGGGCAGCGCACTTGGGCGACCTGAGCTGGATGCGCAACTGCAACTGGTGTTGCGCGGCGGCACCCTCGAACGAGCGCCGGAAGATTTGAGCATTGAGGTCGACGGCGAATCTCGCCTGCTGACTTACAGCCTGACCCCGGTGAGCCATACCCAGGGTCATATTCTGGGGGCGGTGATGGTGCTGCACGATGTCACTGAGCAGCGTGCCTTCGAGCGGGTGCGCAGCGAATTCGTATTACGTGCCTCCCATGAGCTGCGCACGCCCGTCACGGGTATGCACATGGCGTTCGGCCTGTTCCGTGAGCGGGCGAAGTTTGCGGCGGATTCTCGTGAGGCGGACCTGCTCGACACCGTCAACGAAGAGATGCAGCGCTTGATGCAGTTGATCAACGACTTGCTCAACTTCTCGCGCTACCAGAATGGCTTGCAGAAACTGACACTGGCACCGTGCTCCATCGAAGATTTGCTGGAGCAGGCGCAACTGCGCTTTGCCGACACGGCCGCGGAAAAAGGCATCGCATTGATGGTAGAGGTACAGGGCCCGCTGCCGCGCTTGCAGGCGGATCAAGCGCAACTGGATCGAGTGCTCGACAACCTGATCGATAACGCCCTGCGCCACACCGCCCGCGACGGTCAGATTCGCTTGCAGGCGCGTCGCCACGGCGAGCGGGTGATCATCAGCGTCGAAGACAACGGCGAAGGCATTGCCTATGGCCAGCAAGGACGAATTTTCGAGCCGTTCGTCCAGGTTGGACGCAAGAAGGGTGGCGCCGGGCTTGGGCTGGCGCTGTGCAAGGAAATCGTCCAGCTGCATGGCGGACGGATGGGGGTTTATTCGCGGCCGGGGCAGGGGACTCAGTTCTATATGGCGTTGGCCGTTTAAGCTTCGTCATCCATTCGGCGACCGGCGAGCCGTCGCCCACGGGTGATCAGTTCAATGAACTGTACCGCGCTCAGGGCGTGCGCAAACAGCCAGCCCTGACCGAACTTCACGCCCTCGCTGCTGAGCAATTGGGCTTGTGATTCGAGTTCGATTCCTTCGGCAATCACCTTCAAATCCAGCGCCTGCGCCATATGAATGATGTGTGGCGCGACGCCGCTGCTGGCAGCGTCATGGCCGAGTGCGTCGATGAACGCCTTGTCGATTTTCAGGCAGTCCACCGGCAGTGTTTGCAGGTAGGCGAGGCTGCAATATCCCGTGCCGAAGTCGTCGATCAATACCTGATGGCCGACATCTCGCAATGCTTGCAGGTTTTCCTTCGCCACCACCACATCAATCAGGCCACGTTCGGTGACTTCGAACGCAATCTGCTTGGCCGCCACTCTGTGCAGGGTCAGCAGACGCGCCATGACCTGGCCGATGCGCGGCACCATCACGTCACAGGCAGCGAGGTTGACCGAGATATACAACTGCGGGTTGGCACGCAGCACCGGCCCCAATTGCTCCAGCAAGCGTTGGAGAACGAAGTCGGTCATCTGCCGGATCTGCCCGGTGTTTTCTGCCAGTGGAATGAACAGGTCGGGGCTGGTCAGCGTGCCGTCCGGACGGCGCCAGCGCAGCAGGGCCTCGGCACCTACGCAGTTGCGAGTGTCGAGGTCGAAGATCGGTTGATAGAGCACCTGCAATTCGCCACGGCGGATGGCGCCGTGCAGCTCGGCGTCCAATGACTGACGCTGGCGCACCAGTAAAAACACGAAGAAGCCGACGAACGCGCCGAGCAACAGACAGGCCGGAATCATCCACCACCAGATAGCGGGAATGTGCATGCCGGTGCGCGGCGTGATCAGTACCAGTTGGTATTCCGGGGTGGCGGTGGGCATGCGATAGATCAGTCGCGTCTGGGTGACTTGCAAGGCGTCCTGGCTTTTCGGCGGCCAGTGTTCGGTCGGTGGCCATGCCTGCGCCTTGCCCAGCACCGGAATCGCGCGGGTGCCATGATCCAGCACCACTAACAGGCTGCTGCCGGGTGACAGGTCGACCATGTCGGTCAAATGCCCGCGCGAGGTGGCCACGCGAAAATTGCCGCGGCCGAGCATCAGCGCGGCGCGGTTTTCATCGGGTTCGGTGGTGGTGTTCAGCCAATAGCTGTAGGTCGGGCCTCTGATGTCCGGTGCGCGGACCACCGACAAGCCTTCCTGACGAGGGCGGTTGGAACAGATCCGCGAGGCGTCCATGTAGGCCGCTTCATAGACAAAGCGATAGTTAAAGGTGACCTGCTGCAGCGTGGCGATCATTTCGTCATCGCAACTGCGCAAAGGCTGGGCTTCGAGGTCATCAAGACTTTCGCGCAATTGGCCGAACAGCTGCTCGAGACGGGCGAGGAAACGCTCGCCCTGAGCGTTCATTTCCTGGCTTTCACTTTGCTCGACCTGACGCATTGCCAAGAACATCCCGCCGGCGATCAACAGGCTGGTACTGAGGACAGCCGCGATCATCGCCAAAAACCAAGGGCGATAAAACCAGCTACGCAGCGTCTCTCGGGTAGCAACCATCATGGAATATCCGAAGAATTACCAATGAGTTATAGCTGCTGATTGCAATTTCGCCCTGACCGTCGGGCGGGCGTCATTATTTTGTCTGATTGAGTACCAGCAGCAGCGCTGCCGTTTGCGCGTCCGGCGTACCGTCGAAGCGCGAAGGGCGGAAGTGCATCTGAAAGGCCGCGAGGACGTGGCGCGTTGCGACGTCCAGTTCGCCGGTCTGCGGCGTGTCGTAACCAAGACGCGCCAATTGCCCCTGGAACCAACTGATACTCGGCAGTTCGCTGTTGTTGAACAGCGTTTGCTGGCGTGCCACGGCTTGCTCGTTGGGCCATATGCCCAAGCCTTCGGCGGCGAGACGCTTCCACGGGAACAGCGGGCCCGGATCAAGCTTGCGCAATGGAGCGATGTCGCTGTGACCAATGATGTGCCGTGGGCTGATGCCGTTGCGCTTGCTGATGTCCTTGAGCAGGACGATCAGCGATTGAATCTGCGCCTCGCTGTACGGATACCAAAGGCGCCCGGTCGGGGTGTCCTTGAAGCCGGGGTTGACGATTTCGATGCCGATCGAGCTTGAGTTCAGCCACGTGCGGCCCTGCCACTGGCTTTCACCGGCATGCCAGGCGCGCTGGTTTTCGTCCATCAACTTGTAGACGGTGGCGCTCTTGTCGTCGCCGATCAGGTAATGGCTGCTGACTTCACCATGGGTCAACAGTTGCAGCGAACGCTCCAGCGAAGTCGAGGTGTAATGCACGACCACGAACTGGATGCGGCTGTCGTAATTGACTGAGGGATGGCTGGTGTCATAACGCGGACCGCTGGCGCAACCGGCCAGAACAAGAAGAGACGCGAGGAGGGCAAAGAATTTCATGGCAGAAGGCAGTACACACAAGACAGTAATGCAACAGTGTAACGTACTGCCTTGCGTGAAGACGGTCAGCGGGCGGATTTAAACAAAATGGAACAATTTGCTCAGCCTAGCTCGACGCGATTGCGCCCTGCATTTTTTGCGCGATAAAGCGCCTGATCGGCTCTTTTCAACACCAGATCACTGTGTTCTCCCGATCTGAACGTCGCCAGGCCCATGGAAATCGTGATCGTCACCCGTTCGCCTTTGAAGTGGAACGGGCAGGCTTCGATCGCCGCACGCAGGGTTTCCAGCAGTTTCGCTCCGACCGCTGGCGGGGTTGCCGGTAGCAGCAGGACGAACTCTTCGCCGCCGAAACGGGCAATGAAATCTGACCCGCGCAGGCGTTTGCGCAGCACGGTGGCGATGATCTTCAGCACTTTGTCGCCAGCCAGGTGGCCATAGTTGTCATTGATCCGTTTGAAGTGATCAAGGTCGAGCATCGCCAGGCTCAGGGTGTTGCCGTGTTGCTGCCATTGCTTGATCTCATGCTCAAGCCGTTCGCTCCAGGCCGCGCGGTTTGGCAGGCCGGTGAGCGGGTCGATGAGGGCCTTCTGGCGCTGTTCTTCAAGGTGCTCGCGGAAGCCCTGTGCCTCTTGCTCCATGTGCGCCACGCGTTCGGACAGACCTTTGAGCCGCGCCGCCACTTCCTGCTCACGGGCGTCGCGCTGTTTCTGGTGTTGATCCATGGTGCCGAGCAAGCCTTCCAGATGGTTCTCCAGCACCTGCTTGAGGTCATCCAGATCCGCTGCTTCCTGCACGCTGGTCTGCAAACCGTCGACTTGCTCGCGGATCTGCGTGTCCATCGCCCGCGCTGCCGAGCTGTTGTCGGCATGGCCTTCGCTGGCGGCTTGCAGGTTGCTCTGAAACGCTTCGAGGCGTTCGTTTAGTTGCTGCAAGTAGGCTTCGAATTCGTGCTGGCCGCTGTCGGTGATGGCCAGCATCAATGTTGCGAGATCGTCGAGGATCGGGATCAGTTCGTACCAGTTCAAGCCGTGTTTCAGCCGTTCGCGCATGGCCTCTGCTTGCGGACGGTGGCGTTCTGGCAGCGTCAGGTCGTCGAGCAGACCGATCAGCGTGTCCTCGATGTGTTTGGCCACGGAGCTATAGGACGGCTCCGGGGAATCCGGCAAGGCGAAAAGAATGTCGTGCTCGGCTTGCTCCGGGTCGATGGCAGCCAGTGCCTGAGCAATAGGTTCGGGCAGGGGCAGGCTGTCGAGGATCAGCGGTGCTGGATCGCCAGGATGAATCAACTCGTCGGGGTTGAAGGCGGCGGGTGGCACTGGAGCCGGTGCCGGAACGGGAGCTGGTGCTGTAACCGCTGGCTCGATGGCTTCTGCTTCCGTCGGAGCGATGACCGATTCGGAGAAGACCTTGGGCGGAACGAAAGCGACTACGTCGGGTTCGGCTTGAAGCTGCGCCGCAGCGTTTGTCGCCTCGATGGCTGCAACGGGCGCAGCTTCCTTGATCGCCGGAGCGACCACTGCTGGCGTAGCGATGGTGGCAGGGGCGGCTTGCACCGGTTCGGATTCAGGTTCAGGCGCGGCGTGCGGTTGCTCGACGGGGGCGGCCGGCTCAGGCGCAGGAGCAACCGGAGTCGTCGCCTCCTCACTTTCACGAGTGCCAAACAGCCGCTGCAACAACCCCGGGCGTCCTGGCTCTGCCGGCGTCTCCAACTGACTCAACGCCTTGCCCTGCAAACCGCTCAGTTCACTCAGCAATAGCGGCATTTCCCGCGCTTGTCCGACGCGACCATCCAGTTGCTTGGCAAACTTCTTCAGTGGCTGGGCGACCTCCCGCGGCAGTGGCAACGCCTGCAATTGTGCCACCAGCGAAGTCAGCGCAGTGCTGACCTGATCAATGCGGGTCTCGCGGCGCTGCTCGGAATCGAGCACGGCTTTTTCCAGGCGTGGCAACAGGGCGGCGAGGCCGGCGTCCATGTCGTCGGTGCGCACTACTTCGCGCATCTCTTTCATGCATTGATCAACCACGCGGTCGGTGCCTTCGGCCGCCAGCGTGCTGCGCACCAGGCCTCGGCGAAGCAAGTCGAGCCGTGCGGCCCAGCGACGTTCGAGCTTGTCCTGTTGTTCGATGCTTTTGAGGTACTTCTCTTTCCAGCGCTGGGCGTCGTCGCTCATTCAGGGGTTCCGCGAGGGGCAGTGCTCAACGCGGGTAATGCATCGGCCGTGAGCGAACCCGGCAGACGAATCTCTACCGCGACCGGCAGGTGATCGGAAATGGGTTGGGCCAGCACTTCGACCTTTTCCAGTGTCAGGGTCGGGCTGAGCAAAATATGATCAAGGCAGCGCTGAGGGCGCCAGCTGGGGAATGTCGCTTCCACTTGCGGGGCCAGCAAGCCGAGATCGCGTAACGGAGAATGCTGTAGCAGATCGCTGGCATGGGTGTTCATGTCGCCCATCAACACTTGATGTTTATAGCCACTGATCAGGTCACGAATATAAGCCAGCTGCAGGCTGCGCACGCGTGCGCCGAGGGCCAGGTGCATCATCACCACCACTAGTGCTTCCGGGCCTTCGCCGAAGCGCAGCAGAATTGCCCCGCGACCTTTCGGGCCGGGCAGCGGGTGATCTTCAATCGCCCACGGGCGCAGACGACTGAGCACGCCGTTGCTGTGCTGGGCCAGTCGACCGAGGTTGCGATTGAGCTGTTGATACCAGTAGGGGAAGGCTCCGAGGTGAGCCAGGTGTTCGACTTGATTGACATAGCCTGAGCGCAGGCTGCCGCCGTCGGCTTCCTGCAGGGCGACCAGATCGAAGTCGCCGAGCAGGTCGCCAATCTTCTGCAAATTGCCTGAGCGCCCGGTGTGCGGCAGCAAATGCTGCCAGCTGCGCGTCAGGTAATGTCGATAACGCTCGGTGCTGATACCGACCTGGATGTTGAAGCTGAGCAAGCGCAGACGCTGGTCTGCTGGCAGGCCCGTAGACGCCAGGTGATGCTCGTTGACCTGCGGATCATGCAGGCCAACGGTGCGTTCGGTCTTCCAGCGGCGCATGGCGGTTGCCGCGCTTAGTTGGCAGCAGCCTTGTTGGTCGCGCGCTCTTTGGCGACCAGTTGGTCGGCCAGTTTCAGAGCCTGTTCGGCACCGCCGGCGGAGCCGATATCGAAGCGGTACTTGCCGTTTACGATCATGGTTGGAACGCCAGTGATTTCATACTTCTTGGCCAGTTCTTTGGCTTTTACAATCTGGCCCTTGATGGCGAAAGAGTTGAACGTGGCCAGGAACTTGTCCTTGTCGACGCCTTGGGTGGCGAGGAAGTCAGCCATCTCTTCTGGAGTAACCAGCTTTTTGTGTTGTTTCTGGATGGCTTCGAACACAGCAGCGTGAACCTTGTGCTCCACACCCATGGCTTCCAGCGTCAGGAACATCTGGCCGTGAGCGTCCCAAGGGCCGCCGAACATGGCAGGAATGCGCACGAAATTCACATCTTTAGGCAGTTTTTCGACCCATGGGTTGATCACCGGCTCAAAGGCGTAGCAGTGCGGGCAGCCGTACCAGAACAGCTCGACCACTTCGATCTTGCCAGGCTCTGCCACTGGCACCGGGTTAGCCAGTTCAACATAAGGTGCGGCAGGGGCTTCAGCGGCCTGGGCGGTCACGCCGAACAGGCTGGCAGCGACGAGGGCGGCGCTGATGATCAGATTACGCATGCTTTACTCCTGGACAATTTTGGTCGCCTCGCGCGACCTGTTTTCAGACAGGTCCTGGCGGGCATGAGTTCTGTAGTGTAACGGCAGCGGCCACAAAAAAGGGCGGCCAAAGCCACCCTTTTTATACTTGCTGCGACGGATTAATCGAGCGTTAACGTTGCAAGAGATGTCCATCGCCTGAAACGCTTGATCCGGGGCCCTTAGTGCAGACCTTGAATGTAACTGGAGACCGCTGCAATGTCTTCGTCGCTCAGGCGTTTGGCGATGGTCTGCATGGTCATGGTGTCGCCGTCGTTGGTGCGGCCGCCTTCTTCCTTGCGGAAATCGGTCAGCTGTTTGGCGATGTATTGAGCGTGTTGGCCACCCAGATGCGGGAAACCGGCGGCGGCGTTGCCGGTACCGTTCGGCGAATGGCAACCTGTACAGGCTGGCAGACCCTTGGTCAGGTTGCCGCCCCGGAACAGCGCTTCACCGCGTGCGACCAGCTTCGGATCGGCGGCGCCGACGCTGCCTTTCTGGCTGGCGAAGTACGCGGCCATGTCAGCCAGATCCTGATCGCTCAGGTTGGTCAACAGCCCGGTCATTTCCAGAACGACGCGTTTGCCCGACTTGATATCGTGCAGTTGCTTGGTCAGGTAGCGTTCACCCTGGCCGGCCAGTTTTGGAAAATTTGGCGCCATGCTGTTCCCGTCCGGGCCATGACAGGCTCCGCATACGGCAACTTTTGCCTGGCCGGCTGCTGCATCACCTGCAGCATGGGCGAAACCTGAGATTCCCACGGTCAACAGCAGACTCACGATCAATTTGTTCATCAGCTAATCCAACTACGGCTAAGGGTTAAGAGTTATGGACCGGGCTTACTCGCGCTCATCCAAAGGATGATGGCCTGGTAATCCTCGGCACTGCAGTCCATGCACAAACCACGCGGCGGCATCGCCTTGAAACCCTGGGTCACGTGTCGTACCAGCGTCCCCATACCCTTCGCCAACCTCGGCGTCCAGGCTGCCTCATCGCCTCTTTCGGGCGCCATGGGCAGTTGGCCGGAATGACAGGCACTACAAACACGGTTGTACACGGCTTCCGGATCCTGTGTAGCCTGTGCGCTGTAAAGCGGCATCAAGACTCCGGTAGCCAGCAGCCATTGAAACGACCTTTTCAGGGTTGAGAGCGTTTTGCGTTCTAATGCGCAATCAAGGTCTGTCGCTCTCGTGTACTTCATCCTTCGCTGGGACAAAGCACACACAAAATCTGCGGCATTATATACTGGCGTCACTGAAACGGAAGCGACACCGCGTTCCGCGCCCATTCCCGGCGCCGCCCACATCGGAAATCCCATGCAGCTCAAAAATCCCATCCTCGGCCTGTGCCAACAGTCCACGTTTATGCTCAGCGCGGCCAAAGTCGATCAGTGTCCCGACGACGAAGGCTTTGAAGTGGCCTTCGCCGGTCGTTCCAACGCCGGCAAATCCAGCGCCCTGAACACCCTGACTCACGCCAGCCTGGCGCGGACCTCGAAAACCCCGGGTCGCACACAGCTGTTGAACTTCTTCAAGCTAGACGATGATCGGCGTCTGGTCGACCTGCCGGGCTACGGTTATGCAAAAGTACCGATCCCGCTGAAGATGCACTGGCAGCGTCACCTTGAGGCTTACCTCGGTGGCCGCGAGAGTTTGAAGGGGTTGATTCTGATGATGGACATCCGTCATCCAATGACCGACTTCGACCTGCTGATGCTCGACTGGGCCGTTGCGGCCGGCATGCCGATGCACATCCTGCTGACCAAAGCGGACAAGCTGACTTATGGCGCAGCCAAGAACACGCTGCTCAAAGTGCAGTCGGAAATTCGCAAGGGGTGGGGTGATCTGGTGACGATCCAGCTGTTCTCCGCGCCGAAACGCATGGGGCTGGAAGACGCCTACACTGTATTGGCAGGCTGGATGGAACTGGCTGACAAGGGCTCAGAATTGCCTGGAGAGCTGCCTGCTGAGTAAATCGCAGGCAAAAAAAGCCCCGGACTTCATATGGGGAGGGAGAAGTTCCGGGGTTCAAGTTCCGAACCGCTAGGGCGGGGTTCAGATATCTGCCAACACTTAACACAACATAGGAGCATCGAAGGGCTTCACCAGCCATTCAGTAACTCTGAGTAGTGGTCTGCAAGATTAGTTCAGATTTTTTTCAAAAAGCTTTGGAATAACCCCAAGAGCTTTTCTGACTAAGCGCTTTTCGAGGTTTTTTGCCGCGACGCCACGCCGCGGCAAAACCGCCTTCAAATGGCTCAGTGAGCCTCATCCCAGTTGTTGCCCACGCCGACTTCCACCAGCAGCGGCACATCCAGCTTGGCTGCTTCGCTCATGTGCTGACGAATCTCGACGCTGACCTGCTCGACCAGATCCTCGCGAACCTCCAGCACCAGTTCATCGTGCACCTGCAGGATGACTTTGGCGTCCAGCCCGGACGTCGCCAGCCAGTTATCCACCGCCACCATGGCTTTCTTGATGATGTCTGCTGCGGTGCCCTGCATCGGCGCGTTGATCGCCGTGCGTTCGGCGGCGGCGCGTTCCTGCGGCTTGTTGGAGTTGATCTCCGGCAGGTACAGGCGACGACCGAAGAACGTTTCTACGTAGCCCTGATCCGCCGCCTGGGCGCGGGTGCGATCCATGTACTCGCGCACGCCCGGGTAACGAGCGAAGTAGGTATCGATGTAGGCCTTGGCCGTTTTGGTGTCGACGCCGATGTCCTTGCCGAGCTTCTGCGCGCCCATGCCATAGATCAGGCCGAAGTTGATCGCCTTGGCGCCACGGCGCTGGTCGGAGGTCACCTCGTTGAGTTCGACCTTGAATACTTCAGCGGCGGTCGCGGTGTGTACATCCAGATTGTTGCGGAAGGCATTCATCAGGCCTTCGTCCTTGGACAGGTGCGCCATGATCCGCAGTTCGATCTGCGAATAGTCCGCCGCCAGCAGTTTGTAACCCTTTGGCGCGACGAAGGCCTGACGGATGCGCCGACCTTCAGCGGTACGCACCGGAATGTTCTGCAGGTTTGGATCGCTGGAGGACAAGCGACCAGTCGATGCCACGGCCTGATGATACGAGGTGTGAATGCGCCCGGTACGCGGGTTGATCTGCTCCGGCAGGCGATCGGTGTAAGTGCTTTTCAGCTTGCTCATCGACCGGTGCTCCATCAGCACTTTCGGCAAGCGATGATCGTCTTCGGCCAGTTTCGCCAGCACTTCTTCGGCGGTGGACGGCTGGCCCTTGGCAGTTTTTTTCAAAACCGGCAGGCCGAGTTTCTCGTAGAGAATCACGCCCAGTTGCTTGGGCGAGCCAAGGTTGAATTCTTCGCCGGCGATCTCGAACGCTTCGCGCTCCAGTGCCACCATCTTGTTGCCCAGTTCGATGCTCTGGATGCCCAGCAGCTCGGCGTCGACGAACGCGCCCTGACGCTCTATCCGCGCCAGCACTGGCACCAGCGGGATTTCGATGTCGGTGAGCACTCTGGCCAGGCTCGGGATCGCGCTGAGTTTTTCGAACAGGGTTTGATGCAGACGCAAAGTGATGTCGGCATCTTCAGCTGCATATGGCCCGGCCTGTTCCAGAGCGATCTGGTCGAAAGTCAGCTGCTTGGCGCCTTTGCCGGCAATGTCCTGGAAACTCACGGTGGTGTGATCCAGGTACTTCTGCGCGAGGCTGTCCATGTCGTGGCGGGTGGCGGTGGAGTTGAGCACGTAGGACTCAAGCATGGTGTCGAAAGCGATGCCGCGCACGGTGATGCCTTCGTTCTGATCGCCGCCGATGGCGCAGTTGGCCAGAATGTTCATGTCGAACTTGGCGTGCTGGCCGACCTTGAGCTTGGTCGGGTCTTCCAGAATCGGCTTGAGCGCGCGCAGCACGGTGTCGCGATCCAGTTGCTCCGGCACGCCGATGTAGGAGTGAGTCAGCGGAATGTAGGCTGCTTCGTTGGCCTGCACGGCGAACGACAGACCGACCAGTTGCGCCTGCTGCGCGTCGATGCCGGTGGTTTCGGTGTCGAAGGCGAACAACTTGGCGTTCTTGAGCTTTTCCAGCCAGACATCGAAGCGGGCCTGATCGAGGATGGTTTCATAGGCGGCTTCAGCGGGGGCGGCTGGCGCTTCGGCTTCTGGCGCGCTGAACAGGTCGCCTGCTGGTGCAGGCTCGGCGGCAGCGCTCAGTTCCAGACGTTTGGCGTCGCGATCCAGATCATTGATCCAGCTTTTGAATTCCAGCAGGGTGTACAACTCGTAGAGCTTGGCCGGGTCTTCCGCGCCCATTTGCAGATCGTCGAGTTCTACGTCGAGCGGCACGTCGACCTTGATGGTCGCCAATTGGTACGAGAGGAACGCCATCTCCTTGTGCTCTTCAAGCTTGGCAGGCAGGGTTTTTGCGCCGCGAATCGGCAGGGTCGGGACGATGTCGAGATTCGCGTACAGCTCGGTCAGGCCGCCGTTGACGCCGACCAACAGGCCAGACGCGGTCTTCGGTCCGATGCCGGGAACGCCCGGGATGTTGTCGGAAGAGTCGCCCATCAGGGCCAGATAATCGATGATCTGCTCGGGTGCGACGCCGAATTTCTCCTTCACGCCCTCCACGTCCATCGAGCTACCGGACATGGTGTTGACCAAGGTAATGTGGCCGTCGACCAATTGCGCCATGTCCTTGTCGCCGGTGGAGATGATCACCGGGCGATCAGCAGCCGCGCTGCTGCGCGCCAGTGTGCCGATCACATCGTCGGCCTCGACGCCTTCCACGCACAGCAGCGGGAAGCCGAGAGCTATCACGCTCTGGTGCAGTGGCTCGATCTGCACGCGCATGTCGTCGGGCATGCTTGGGCGGTTGGCCTTGTATTCGGCGTACATCTCATCGCGAAATGTCCCGCCCTTGGCGTCGAAAACCACGGCGAACGGGCTGTCCGGGTACTGCTTGCGCAGACTCTTGAGCATGTTCAGCACGCCCTTGACCGCGCCGGTCGGCAGGCCTTTGGAGGTGGTCAAAGGAGGCAGGGCGTGGAAAGCGCGGTACAGGTAAGACGAACCGTCCACCAGGACGAGGGGGGCTTGGCTCATGAGCAGAATCAACCTTTTCGGCGGGCCCGGCGCTAGAATAGCGGGACCGTTGACGACAAAGGGACAAGGTTATCATGCGTACGTTAAATCGCTTGCTGCTGGTCAGTTTGATTGCTGCCTCACCATTGGCCGCGATGGCGGCGGATGATGCGCCAACGGGGGATCCGGAAGTCACCATTCGCACGGAAGGCGACAAGACGATTCAGGAGTACCGGCAAAACGGTTTCCTGTATGCGATCAAGGTCACGGTAAAGGGCGCGCCGCCTTATTTTCTGGTGCGTGCCGACGGGACGGATGCCAATTTCATCCGTTCGGATCAGCCAGATATGCTGATTCCGTCGTGGAAGATTTTCGAATGGAAGTAGTCTCTTAATTTTAATCGGCGCCGCTTTTATAGCGGCGCCCGAACTGAGCAGTTTTTAACCATGTCTGTGTTCACTCCCCTGGCTCGGCCCGAGCTGGAAACTTTTCTCGCCCCTTACGGGCTTGGCCGTCTGCTTGATTTCCAGGGGATCGCCGCCGGCAGCGAAAACACCAATTTCTTTATCAGTCTGGAGCAGGGCGAGTTCGTCCTGACCCTGGTCGAACGCGGTCCGGTGCAGGAGATGCCGTTCTTCATCGACCTGCTCGACGTCTTGCACGAGGCCGATCTGCCTGTGCCTTATGCACTGCGCACCACCGACGGCGTGGCGTTGCGTGAACTGAAAGGCAAACCGGCGCTGCTGCAGCCACGTTTGGCCGGCAAGCACATCAAGGTCGCTAACGCCCAGCATTGCGCGCAGGTTGGCGAGTTGCAGGCGCATCTGCATCTGGCGACCCAGGGCGAGCACATGATCAAGCGCAAGACCGATCGTGGCCTGGACTGGATGCTGGAGGAGGGCACGGAGTTTCTCTCGCACCTGAGCGATGAGCCGCGCGGGTTGCTGCAAAAAGCGCTGGATGAAATCACCCGGCAGAAAGAGAAAATTCTCGCGCTGCCACGGGCCAACATCCACGCCGACCTGTTCCGCGACAACGCGATGTTCGAAGGTACGCACCTGACCGGGCTGATCGACTTCTACAACGCCTGCTCGGGGCCGATGCTGTATGACGTGGCGATTGCCTTGAACGACTGGTGCTCGGACGATGACGGCTTGATCGACGGCCCGCGTGCCCGGGCATTCCTCGGTGCCTATGCGGCGCTGCGTCCGTTCACGGCGGTAGAAGCAGAGTTGTGGCCGACCATGCTGCGCGTGGCTTGTGTGCGGTTCTGGCTGTCGCGGTTGATCGCGGCTGAGCAGTTTGCCGGGCAGGACGTGCTGATTCACGAACCGAAGGAGTTTGAGCAGCGGTTGGCGCAGCGGCAGAGCGTTAGCATCCATCTACCGTTCGCCCTTTAAGAGCAAAAGATCGCAGCCTTCGGCAGCTCCTACACAGTGATCCCCCGTAGGAGCTGCCGAAGGCTGCGATCTTTTTTTGGGGGCTACAACGACTCCAGGCACCCCGCCAGATCGTTACCCAGCTTTTCCAGCACTTGTTCATAACCCTGAGCGGTCGCCGGGGTGTAGCCGCCCAGCGCATCCAACTCCGCCAGTTTCACCGGCAAGCCAGCCACCAGGGTTTCCGCCAGACGCGGGCGCAACGGCGGTTCGCTGAACACGCAAGTCTTGCCCACTTCCTGCAAACGCTTACGCATCGCCGCCACATGCTGCGCGCCCGGTTGCACTTCTGCGGCCACGCTGAACACTCCGGTGTGGTTCAGGCCGTAAGCCTCTTCGAAGTAATCGAAAGCCTCGTGAAACACGAAGTACGGTTTACCTTCAACACTGGTCAGTCGTTTCTTCAGGCGCAGATCCAACGCATCCAGGCGTTCGTCGAAAGCCTTGGCGTTGCTCTGGTAGCGCTCGGCATTCGCTGGGTCGGCGGCGCTCAGGTCAGCGGCCATTTTGTCGGCAATTACCCGCGCGTTGACCGGCGATAGCCACAGATGTGCGTCCAGCGTGCCCGGGCGGTGATCGTGATCATGATCGTCAGCCTCTTCTGCGTGGGAATGGCTGTCTTCTGCGAAGTGGCG
The DNA here is from genome assembly GCF_044743385.1 of Pseudomonas sp. NPDC087639. Lineage (NCBI taxonomy): Bacteria > Pseudomonadati > Pseudomonadota > Gammaproteobacteria > Pseudomonadales > Pseudomonadaceae > Pseudomonas > Pseudomonas sp. NPDC087639. Next base: position 56,583 of record NZ_JBIUWI010000025.1, read on the forward strand.
CAATTTCAGGCCCGGCAGATCCTGCACGGCGACGCTCGGCAGCGTACGACCCTTCAGCACGCGCGGCAGGAAACCTTCCATGTCCGGGCCGATCCAGTAGAGCAGATCAACCGATTGCACCTTCCGTACGTCGGATGGGCGCAGCGCGTAGTTATGCGGTGAGGCACCCGGCGGCAGCAGCACTTCGGGAATCGCTACGCCGTCCTGCACGGCAGCGGCAATAAGCTGTAGCGGTTTGATGCTGGTGAGGACTTTGACCTCGGCCTGGGCTGAACCGATCAGCAGAAAACTGGCGACAAAAGCCACAAAAACAGAAAAAAGTCGGGACACGATGACCACTCAAGGAGGCGAGAACGGGTAACATAATAACGTCTCTATCAAAACTCGTCGCCGCCCATGCCTATTACACCGATTGCCAGCCGTCCCCACGACCACTCTCATTGCGTACACAGCGCTTTGTCCGAGGCCGATACCTTGTGCGCCCAGAAAGGTTTGCGCCTGACCGCGTTGCGCCGCCGGGTGCTGGAACTGGTGTGGCAGAGCCACAAGCCGCTGGGTGCCTACGACATCCTCGCCGTACTCAGCGAGCAGGACGGTCGCCGCGCCGCGCCGCCGACCGTCTACCGCGCGCTGGATTTCCTCCTGGAAAACGGCCTGGTGCATCGCATCTCCTCGCTCAACGCCTTCGTCGGCTGCGTCCACCCGGAACACGCGCATCAAGGCCAGTTCCTGATCTGCCGCGATTGCCATGCTGCCATTGAGCTTGAACAAAAAGTGATCAGTGACGCGATCATCAACAGCGCCAAGGATGTCGGCTTCATCGTTGAGGCGCAGACCGTTGAAGTGGTCGGCCTCTGCTCTGGTTGCCAGGGGGCTTGATGAGCAACGCGCTGATCCGTCTGGAGCAGGTCGCCGTCACGTTTGCCGGGCAGACCGTGCTGGACAACATCGAGCTGAGCGTCGAGCCGGGGCAGATCGTCACCCTGATCGGCCCCAACGGCGCCGGCAAGACCACGCTGGTGCGCGCCGTACTCGGGCTGTTGAAACCGAACAGCGGCAGCGTCTGGCGCAAACCGAAACTGCGCGTCGGCTACATGCCGCAAAAACTTCATGTTGATCCGACTCTGCCGCTCTCTGTGCTGCGCTTTCTGCGGCTGGTGCCGGGCGTTGATCGTCCGCGTGCGCTGGCGGCATTGAAAGAAGTCGGTGCCGAGCACGTCATCGACAGCCCGGTGCAGAGCGTTTCCGGTGGGGAAATGCAGCGCGTGCTGCTGGCCCGGGCGCTGCTGCGCGAGCCGGAATTGCTGGTGCTCGACGAGCCGGTACAGGGCGTAGACGTCGCGGGCCAGGCCGAGTTGTACAGCCTGATCACCCGTCTGCGCGACCGCCACGGTTGCGGCGTGTTGATGGTCTCTCACGACCTGCATCTGGTGATGAGCACTACCGATCAGGTGGTTTGTCTCAATCGCCACGTTTGCTGCTCCGGGCATCCCGAGCAAGTCAGCGGCGACCCGGCTTTCGTCGAACTGTTCGGCAAGAACGCCCAGAGCCTGGCGATTTATCACCACCATCATGACCACGCCCACGACCTGCACGGTTCGGTGGTCAAAGGCCCTGTTGCGGGCCAACCCCATGTTCATGGAGACAACTGCAAGCATGGCTGATTTTCTGTTGTATGCCCTGCTTGCAGGTTTGGCGCTGGCGGTGGTTGCAGGGCCGCTCGGCTCGTTTGTGGTCTGGCGGCGCATGGCCTATTTCGGCGATACCTTGTCCCACGCCGCATTGCTCGGTGTGGCGCTGGGTTTTCTGCTGGATGTCAGTCCTACGGTCGCGGTCACGGTCGGCTGTCTGCTGCTGGCGGTGCTGCTGGTGACCTTGCAACAGCGTCAGCCGCTAGCGTCTGACACGCTTTTGGGAATTCTCGCACCGAGCACCCTCTCTCTCGGACTTGTAGTACTAAGCTTCATGCATGAAGTGCGGATCGACCTGATGGCCTATCTGTTCGGCGACCTGCTGGCGATCAGCCCGACTGATCTGGCGTGGATCCTCGGCGGCAGCGCCGCGGTGCTGGTGTTGCTAGTGACGCTGTGGCGGCCATTGCTGGCGATCACCGTGCACGAAGAGCTGGCTAAGGTCGAAGGCCTGCCGGTCGCCGGTCTGCGCATGGCGCTGATGCTGTTGATTGCAGTGGTGATCGCCGTGGCGATGAAAATCGTCGGTGTGTTGCTGATTACGTCGCTGTTGATCATCCCGGCGGCTGCGGCACAGCGTCACGCCCGGTCGCCGGAGCAGATGGCACTGGGCGCGAGCCTGCTGGGCATGCTCGCCGTGTGTGGCGGACTGGCGTTGTCGTGGTTCAAGGACACCCCGGCCGGGCCGTCAATCGTTGTGACGGCGGCCGCACTGTTTCTGCTGAGTTTTGTTCTGCCCCGCCGAGGGGTGTAGACTTGCTCGCTTTTTGCGCAATTAGAGAGTCGCAGGAATGAAGCCGTTCGCCTCCCGTTATCTGCTCCTTGTCGCATTTTCAGTGCTGCTGGGCGCCTGCCAAAGCACGCCGCCGGTGGCCGAAGTCCCCGATGCGCGGGCTACGGCCATCGCACAGCTGGAGCAAAGCCTGGCCAGCAGCGAACTGGCCACGGCCGAAGATCAATTGGCCGCCTTGCAGGCCGAAACCCCCAACGATCAATCCCTTGAGCAATATCAGCGGCAATTGGCCGAAGCGTATTTGCGCCGTAGCCAGATCGTCCTGCAGAAGGGTGATGTAAACGCTGCTGCCACCGCGTTGAGCCGTGCGCGCGTGTTGATGCCAAAGGCCCCGGCGCTGACCGGTGGTGTGAATGGTGCCATTACCGAAGCGCGCAAGGCTGAGCTTGAGAAGGCCGAAGCCGCACTGCTGGCGGCAGAAGCCAAGCCAAAAGCCAAGGTGATCGATCCGACCGCCGAAAGCACCACCGTTGCGTTGAACATCACCGATAGCCATAAACTTCGTCGGCAACTGGATGCGATCGCCGCTGATGTAGTGAATTACGAGTGTGCCGTGAGCATCCAGGCACCCCGCACCGATGATTACCCATGGCTGGCCAATTTGCTGACCAAGCGGGTTAAGAAATTGAATCCGGATTTTGATCTGAAGATCGAGAAGCAGATTTTGCGCACTGTGCCGGCGCAGATGGTTTTGAGTCCGCGTAAACCCTAAAATCTTCGCGAGCAGGCTTACTCCCACAGGTACAGCGTGAACTTGTGGGAGTCAGCCTGCTCGCGAAAGCGTCCTTTAGGCCGGAACGGCTTTCGCCTTAGGCTCCCGCGCCCAAACCCGGTGTTGCCCGATCGCGGCAAAGAACGGCTTGGTCAGCGCCGTGACATCCTTGCCCTCCAGCAACCCGGCATCCGCCTCCAGCTTCAACACATCCAGCATTTGCTTCGCTTCACCCTGCAAGGCAATCGCCTTCAGATGCTTGTACGCCTCCAGCAGGTAATGCAACGCCACACCATCACCGCTCAACGCCTTGATCGACGCCGCGCCACCTGGCACGAACACCGCATCGAAGATCACCGAAGGCATGCCTTCCATCGACGCATCCACCGGCAGGCTTTTGCCATCGGCGGTCTTCACTGGCGCCGACGTCGGGCCGAGCAACTTGGCGTGCGCCCCTTCAGCGGCCAAAGCTTTCTTCATCGCATCAATCGCCGCACCATCGACGCCGTTGGCGGCAAGGATCGCGACTTTTCGCGTCTTGATGTTTTCCGGCAACAAATTGGCCTGACTCAGCGACGGCGAATGATCAAAGGACGTTTTGCGTGCCTCGACCGTGCCTTTGGTTGGCGCCGGCAGGCCCAGGTTGTCCGCCACGCGTTTGGCCAGTTCCAGATCGATATTGGCCAGAATCTCGTTCACTTCCCGCGCGCGGATGAACTCTCGTTCTACCTTGCCCAGCTCAAAGCTGTAGGCGGCGATGATGTGTTCTTTCTCGTGCGCGCTCATGCTGTTGAAGAACAGCCGTGCCTGGGAGAAGTGATCACTGAACGACTCGCTGCGCTGGCGAATCTTGGCGGCGTCGATGCGTTCCGGGTACGTCTCGAAACCGCCGTCCTGTGCGGCCGGCGGGGTTTCTTTCGGCCAGCCGCCATCAATCGAGTTCGGCTCGTAGGACGCACGGCCCTTGTCGATCACCGTACGGTGCTGAGCATCGCGCTGGCCGTTATGGAACGGTGCGACCGGGCGGTTGATTGGCAACTCATGGAAGTTCGGCCCGCCGAGTCGGCTGATTTGCGTATCGGTGTAGGAAAACAGTCGACCTTGCAGCAATGGGTCATTGGAGAAGTCGATCCCCGGGACGATATGGCCCGGGCAGAACGCAACCTGTTCAGTCTCGGCAAAGTAATTGTCGGGATTGCGGTTCAGGGTCATTTTGCCCAGCGGCGTGATCGGCACGATTTCTTCAGGGATCAGCTTGGTCGGGTCGAGGATATCGAAATCGAAGTCGTGCTCGTTTTCTTCTTCGATGATTTGCACGCCCAACTCCCATTCCGGGTAGTCGCCCATCTCGATGGTTTCCCAGAGATCGCGACGGTGGTAGTCGGTGTCTTTACCGGCGAGCTTCTGAGCCTCGTCCCACACCAGCGAGCAAGTGCCGGCGGTAGGGCGCCAGTGGAATTTGACGAAGCGCGATTTACCCTCGGCGTTGACCAGTCGGAAGGTGTGCACACCGAAGCCTTGCATGCTGCGCAGGCTTTTCGGGATCGCCCGGTCGGACATCGCCCAGATGACCATGTGCGCCGATTCCGGTACCAGCGAAACGAAGTCCCAGAACGTGTCGTGGGCCGATCCGCCGGTAGGGATTTCATTGTGCGGCTCGGGTTTTACCGCATGGACGAAATCGGGAAACTTGATCGCATCCTGAATGAAGAACACCGGCATGTTGTTGCCGACCAGATCGAAGTTGCCTTCGTCGGTGAAGAACTTTACGGCGAAGCCGCGCACGTCACGCACCGTGTCGCCGGAGCCGCGTGGCCCCTGCACGGTGGAAAAGCGCACGAACACCGGGGTCTTTTTCCCCGGATCCTGGAGGAATCCGGCCTTGGTCAGCGCCGCATGATTCTCGTAAGCCTGGAAGAAACCATGGGCGCCGGTGCCACGGGCGTGGACGATGCGCTCCGGGATTCGCTCATGGTCAAAGTGCGTGATCTTTTCACGCATGATGAAGTCTTCCAGCAGCGAAGGCCCGCGGGGGCCGGCCTTGAGGGTGTTCTGGTTGTCGGCGATTTTCACGCCCTGGTTGGTGCGCAGGGCCTGGCCGGTGGCGTCGGAGCGAAATTTCTCCAGACTGTCGAGTTTGCTATTGGTGTTGGCGCGATCCGGGGTGTCGGTTCCAGCCAGTTCACTTTTGCCGGAGGCAGGTTTCTTGGTACTCATCAGACGTAAACTCCTCGTTTGACCCCTTTCAACGGGGACTCTTGAGCGTTTCCGGGCACGGTTACCCAGGGTTTCAAGTCGCTTAACTAGTGACTGACGAGAAGGAACCGGCGTTCCTTTTTTATGACCTTTGATCTTGTTATTGCCAAATCGAAGGTTAATTGAGAAATAAATGCTAAGAACCTCTATACGGACAGGCTAAAATGCGCGCCCGGCTAACCGCTGATCCTTTTCTAACGCGCCCCACAAGGTTCGCTACGTGATCGAGTTTCAAAACGTCCACAAGACTTACCGCGTCGCCGGTAAGGACATCCCCGCCCTGCACCCGACCAACCTCTCGATCGAGAATGGTCAGGTTTTCGGCCTGATCGGCCATTCCGGTGCGGGAAAAAGTACCCTGCTGCGTCTGATCAATCGCCTGGAAGAATCCAGTGGCGGCAAAATCATCGTCGACGGCGAAGAAGTCACCGCGCTGGATGCCAACGGCCTGCGCCGTTTCCGCCAGCAAGTCGGGATGATCTTCCAGCACTTCAACCTGCTCGCGTCCAAGACTGTGGCTGACAACGTTGCGTTGCCGCTGACCCTGGCCGGCGAGCTGTCGAGCAGCGAAATCGACAATCGCGTCGCCGAGTTGCTGGCGCGCGTCGGTCTGTCCGACCACGCCAAGAAATACCCGGCGCAACTGTCCGGCGGCCAGAAACAGCGCGTCGGCATCGCCCGCGCCCTGGCGACCAAGCCAAAGATTCTGCTGTGTGACGAAGCCACCAGCGCCCTCGACCCGCAGACCACCGCTTCGGTCCTGCAACTGCTGGCCGAGATCAACCGCGAGCTGAAACTGACCATCGTCCTGATCACCCACGAGATGGATGTGATCCGCCGTGTGTGCGATCAGGTGGGCGTGATGGATGCCGGCGTGATCGTCGAGCAAGGTTCGGTGGCCGATGTGTTCCTGCATCCGAAGCACCCGACCACCAAGCGTTTCGTCCAGGAGAGCGAGCAGATCGACGAAAGCGAACAGCGCGATGACTTCGCTCACGTGCCGGGTCGTATCGTGCGTCTGACTTTCCAGGGCGAAGCGACCTACGCGCCGTTGCTCGGTACCGTCGCCCGGGAAACCGGTGTCGACTACAGCATCCTTGCTGGTCGCATCGACCGCATCAAAGACATTCCGTACGGGCAATTGACCCTCGCCGTCACCGGTGGCGACATGGAAGCGGCGTTCGCCCGCTTCACCGCCGCTGACGTTCACATGGAGGTGCTCCGTTAATGGAACTGCTCAAGACGTTCTTCGAAAACATCGACTGGTTTGAAATCTGGCTGGCGACTGGCGACACCATGCTGATGCTCGGTGGCTCGCTGTTGTTCACCGTTTTGCTCGGCCTGCCGCTGGGCGTGCTGCTGTTTCTCTGCAGTCCGCGCCAGTTGCTGGAAAACCGTGCCCTCTACGCGTTCATGTCGCTGGCGGTGAACATCCTGCGGTCGCTGCCGTTCATTATTCTGTTGATCGTGATGATCCCGTTCACCGTGCTGATCACTGGCACGTCGCTGGGCGTTGCCGGTGCGATTCCGCCGCTGGTGGTCGGTGCCACGCCGTTCTTCGCGCGTCTGGTCGAGACTGCGCTGCGTGAAGTCGATCGCGGCATCATCGAAGCGACCCAGTCGATGGGCGCGACCACCCGGCAAATCATCATGAACGCCTTGCTGCCGGAAGCCCGTCCGGGCATCTTCGCGGCGATTACGGTGACGGCGATTACACTGGTGTCCTACACGGCGATGGCCGGTGTGGTCGGCGCCGGTGGTCTGGGTGACTTGGCGATCCGCTTCGGCTACCAGCGTTTCCAGACTGACGTGATGATCGTCACCGTGGTGCTGCTGTTGATTCTGGTGCAAGTGCTGCAAATGGTAGGTGACAGACTGGTCGTGCATTTCTCGCGTAAATAAACCGGTTTGATATTCAAGAATGAGCCGGCCATTCGCTGGCAGGCGCCTGACGGGCGCCCAAAAAGGAGTTAGCTGAATGAAAAAACTGATCGCTGCTTTCGCTGCTGTTGCTGCGTTTTCGGCCCACGCCGAAACCCTGACCGTTGCCGCCACCCCGGTGCCGCACGCGGAAATCCTCGAGTTCGTGAAGCCGGCACTGGCCAAAGAAGGCGTGGATCTGAAGGTCAAGGTCTTCACCGACTACATTCAGCCGAACGTACAGGTTGCCGAAAAGCGTCTGGACGCCAACTTCTTCCAGCATCAGCCGTACCTCGATGAGTTCAACAAGGCCAAGGGCACCAGCCTGGTTGCCGTGACCGGCGTGCACCTGGAGCCACTGGGCGCCTATTCCAGCAAGATCAAGGATCTGAAAGATCTGCCAAGCGGTGCCAACGTGGTGATCCCGAACGACGCCACCAACGGCGGCCGTGCGCTGTTGCTGCTGGCCAAGGCTGGCGTGATCACCCTGAAGGAGCCGAACAACATTCTGTCGACCGTCAAAGACATCGCGCAGAACCCGAATGACCTGAAAATCCGTGAACTGGAAGCCGCGACCATCCCGCGCGTGCTGACCCAGGTCGATCTGGCGCTGATCAACACCAACTACGCGCTGGAAGCCAAGCTCGATCCGTCCAAGGATGCGCTGGTGATTGAAGGTAACGACTCGCCATACGTGAACATCTTGGTGTCCCGTGCGGACAACAAGGACAGCGACGCGATGAAGAAACTGGCCGCTGCCCTGCACAGCCCGGAAGTGAAGCAATTCATCACCGAGAAGTACAAAGGTGCGGTATTGCCGGCGTTCTGATTCTGGTTGCTTTAACGAAGAAGGGGACGCCATGTGCGTCCCCTTTTTTTGCCTGAAATACCGCTCTCGTAGCACCGCATTTGTGGCGAGGGGATTTATCCCCGATGGACGGCGCAGCCGTCCCAGTACCCCTGAATACAGTGCATCAGTGAGTGCGCGAATGCCGTGTTTGGGGCCGCTGCGCAGCCCATCGGGGATAAATCCCCTCGCCACAAAGGTTTCCCGGTGCTTGCTGTGGTGACTTACTTGCGGTTAAGCATTACCGGGAGTTGCGCCACCAGTTTGGCGTTATTCAACGGCGCCCGGATAAACCCACGCTGCGTCCCGTCCGGCCCGATCACCGCCAGATTCCCACTGTGGTCAACCGTGTAATTCGGCTTGCTGGTATCCGCCGGAATAAACGGAATACTCACTGCATTGGCCACCTTCTGCAGCTCTTCAATCGAGCTCGGCGTCAGGCCGATGAACTGCGGATCGAAGTAACCCAGATACTGCTTCAACTGTTTCGGGTTGTCCCGGTTCGGGTCGACGCTGACCAGCACGATCTGCAACTTATCCGCAGCATCCTTCGGCAACTCGCTCTTGATCTGGCGCAGTTGCGCGAGAGTGGTCGGGCAGATGTCCGGGCAGAACGTGTAGCCGAAGAACAGCAGGCTCCACTTGCCTTTCAACTCGTCGATGGCGACCGGTTTGCCGTCCTGATCGGTCATCGTCACGTTTGGCAGGGTGCGGCTCTGCGGCAGCAGGATGATGCCGGCGTCGATCAGCGCGGTGGGGTCGCCCTGGCCCTTGCCGCTCAGCACTTTGTTGACGGTCAGGCCGAGGATCAGCGCGATCACGGCGACGAGGATGAAGACGGTTTTCTGGGTTCGAGTCATAGGTTCAACAGTAAGTAGTGGTCTACGAGCAGGGCAATGAACAACAGGAACAAGTACCAAATAGAGTACTTGAAGGTGTTGATCGCCGCGTGCGGCCGAGTGCCACGGTACAGCACCACGGCCCATTGCAGAAACCTTGCGCCCAGAGCCAGCGCGCAAACCAGATACAGCACGCCGCTCATGTGGATCACGTACGGCAGCAGGCTCACAGCCAGCAGCGCGAAGGTGTACAGCAGAATATGCACTTTGGTGTAGTGCTCGCCGTGGGTGACCGGCAACATCGGGATGTCGGCCTTGGCATATTCCTCCTTGCGATGGATCGCCAGCGCCCAGAAGTGCGGCGGGGTCCAGGCGAAGATGATCAGCACCAGCAGCAACGGTTCGGCGCTGACATGGCCGGTGGCGGCGGTCCAGCCGAGCAGCGGCGGCGCGGCGCCGGCGAGGCCGCCGATGACGATGTTCTGCGGCGTTGCGCGTTTGAGGAAGCCTGTGTAGATCACTGCGTAGCCGAGCAAGGAGGCGAGGGTCAGCCACGCGGTCAGCGGATTGGTGAAGGTCAGCAGCAACGCCTGACCGAGCAACGCCAGCGCGAGCGCGAAGGTCAACGCGGCAGCAGGCGAAACCCGGCCCTCGGCCAGCGGCCGCTTATGGGTGCGCGCCATGACTGCATCGATGCGCCGATCCACCACATGGTTGACCGCCGCCGCGCCACCGGCACACAGCGCAATGCCCAGATTGCCGAACACCAGCACCGTCCACGGCACCCCGGCGCGGGTCGCGAGGAACATGCCGACCAGCGAGGTGATGAGCATCAGAACCACGACTTTCGGTTTGGTCAGCTCCAGATAGTCACGCCAGATCGCCTGAGTGGGGCGTTCGCCGATCAGAATCGCCATGGCGTTTCTCCTTTTATTGTTATGGGCGCGGCGGAGTGTTTACGCGGGCTGAAGCGCCAGCGCGCGAGTACTGGTTGTCTGACCCGGACCAGGCTGGTGCGCGCGTGATAATTGACCAGCACCAGGGTCAGCAGCAGCGCCGCGCCGCCAGCGTTGTGCGCCACGGCAACCGGCAGCGGCAGATGGAAAATCACGTTGCTGATGCCGAGAGTGATTTGTGCGCCGAGGGCAATCAGCACCAAACCGGCCAGCCGGGTCATGCCGACCACTTTCAGTTGCCAGGCCAGACCGAGCAGCACCAGCGTCACCAGCAATGCGCCGATGCGGTGGGTCAGGTGAATCGCTGTGCGGGCATCGCTGTCGAGTTGTCCGCCGAGGTAATTGGGGCCGATGTGTTGGGTCAGGTGAAAGCCGTTGGCAAAGTCGGCGGGCGGCAGCCATTGGCCGTGGCAGGTGGGGAAATCGATGCAGGCCACCGCGGCGTAGTTGGAACTGACCCAGCCACCTAGAGCGATCTGGCCGATCACCAGCAGCAGTCCCGCCGTCGCCCAGTACTGCAAGCGTTTGGGCACGGTCAGCGCCGGCAGCACGCCGGACAATCTCAACGTCAGCAGAAACAACAGGCTCAAGGTCGCAAAGCCGCCAAGCAAATGCCCGGTGACCACTTGCGGCCAGAGCTTGAGCGTCACCGTCCACATGCCGAACGCCGCTTGGGCGAACACCACCGCCAGCAGAAACAGCGGCAGCTTCAATGGCTGCCCGGGATGGCGACGATTGACCCACGCGCGCCCGGCCAACACCGAAATGAGCAGGCCGAGGGCGCCGGCGAAGTAGCGGTGGATCATCTCGTTCCAGCCCTTGTGCGTCTCCACCGGCGCGTCGGGGAAATGCAGCTCGGCATGGGCCAGTTGGGCTTCGCTTTTCGGCACGCTGATAAACCCGTAGCAGCCCGGCCAGTCCGGGCAACCGAGGCCGGCGTGGGTCAGGCGGGTGTAGGCGCCGAGCAGCACCACAATCAGTGCCAGCAAGGTGGCAAACAGCGCGAGGCGAAATCCAGGTTTGGCCATGACGATGCCCTTATCCGATGTTCGACAGTTTCAGCAGGTGGCGCAGGTCGTTGAGCAGATCCTTGCCCTTCACATTCGGGTCGTAACGCAGCACGAGGTTGCCGTGGGGGTCGATGATCCACAGTTGCGGCGTGGTCTGGTCGCCCGTTGTCTTGCTGAACGTGGCGGCGTCCAGCGGATAGCGTTGCAACTGCGGATATTCGCGGGTGAGTTTGGCTTGGTAGTCGGCGCTCAAAGGTTGCGCAGCGGCGAGGGCGTGGCTGGCGCGCCCGGCTTCGCGGCCGAGGCCGATCTGGATCTGCCGCGCCAGATACACCAACTGCTGGCAATCCACCGCGCAATCCTTCGGCGCGGTCACCAGCATCTGCCAGCGCTCCTCATCCGCCTGCACACCCAGCTCGGCGCGTGTCTGGCCGTTGCCGATCAGTTCGCCGTGATAACTGCGGCCTTCCGGCACCCAGAACTGTAATTTGTACATGCCGGTGGCGAGGATCATCGGGCCGACCACGCCGAGCACGATCAGCAGCAACTGCAGACGTCCGCGACGCCGACTGGCCGGGGCTTTGGCTTCAGACATGCTGGGTGGATTCATGGCCGTTCCCATGGTGTTTCTCCTTTGCGTTGTGCAAGCCTAAGTAGACGTAGAGACCGAACAGGGCGGTGGCCATGGCGAACCACTGCACGGCGTAACCGAGGTGTTTTTCCGGACCCATCGCCACCACCGGCCAGTCGGCCTGATAGCTCGCCGGGCCGGGTTCGGCGCGTAATTCGTAGGCGAAGCCGTCGCGCTCGAGGGATTTCCACAACTTGGCTGGATCGACGGCGGTGATGGTTTGCGGCCATGTGCTGCTGGCCGGGTCGGCGTGAAGCTGGAAGGTCGCGCCGGGGGCGACGTAGACCCAGGCATCGATATTCAGCGCCTCGGAAGGCGTGGTGAATTGCGGCGGCACGCGTCGATCCGGCCACGGCAGCCAGCCGCGATTGACCAGCAACCACAGGCCGGTGCGTTGATCCTGAAACGGTTGCAGCAACTCGACGCCGACCTTGCCGTTGCGCTGGCTGTTGTCGAGCAGCAGGCTGTGAGCGGCGTCGAACTGGCCGGAAAGACGCACGCGGCGATAGGCCGGCTCAGCACTATTGAGCAACTCGCTGCTGGCCATCGGTTCAGCGGCGCGGCGCTCGGCGTAACTGGCGAGCAGGGCGGTTTTCTCCGCCCCCCGGCTCAATTGCCAGAAGCCCAACGACACCAACAGCGGCAGCAACAATGCCACGACAACCGTCGGTACGACGCCCGGGCGAAAGCGCTTCATGGCATCGCCATAAAGTCAGGCATCGCGATCGCTATACTCAAGTGCATCGCCTGTCCCCCGGAGTCTTCCCATGCTCAAAGCAGCCATCGTTCTGCTGCTGATTGCCACGGTGATCAGCCTGTTCAGCGGCCTGTTTTTCCTGGTCAAGGACGACAGCAGTTCCAATCGTCTGGTCATCGCCTTGAGTGTTCGGGTGGCATTGGCCGCTGCCACCGTCGGCTTGATCGCCTGGGGCTTTTACAGCGGCCAACTGGTGTCGCACGCGCCTTGGTGATCCAGGTTCAGAGCACGTAAACGAAGATGAACAAGCCGATCCACACCACGTCGACGAAGTGCCAATACCAGCTCGCCGCTTCGAAGCCGAACTGGTGCTCGTTGTCGAAGTGGCCCTTCATGATCCGCATCAGCATCACAAACAGAATGATCGTGCCGATGGTCACGTGGGCGCCGTGGAAACCGGTGAGCATGAAGAACGTCGCGCCGTAGATGCCCGAACCCAGGGTCAGGCCCAGCTCCTTATAAGCGTGAATGTATTCTTCGGCCTGGAAGCCGAGGAATGCGCAGCCCAGCAGCACGGTGATCGCCAGCCAGATTTTCAGCGCGCCGCGATGGCCTTTCTTCAGCGCATGGTGGGCAATGGTGATGGTCACGCTGGAGCTGACCAGCAGAATCGTGTTGATCAGCGGCAGACCCCACGGGCTGATAACGTCTTTGGCCGGCGGGAACAGTTTCGGATCCGGCGTGTTCAGCAGCGGCCAGGTGAACTGAAAATTTGGCCAAAGCATGTGCGCGACCCCTTTTGGGCCTTCACCTCCGAGTGCCGGGCCGGAAATGTGCCGCACGTAGAACAGCGCACCGAAGAAAGCGACGAAGAACATCACCTCGGAAAAGATGAACCAGCTCATGCCCCAGCGAAACGAGCGATCAAGCTGCGCGCTGTAGAGTCCCGCGCGACTTTCCTTGATCACCGTGCCGAACCAGCCGAACAGCATGTACGCCACCAGCAGGCCGCCGATGAAAAAGATCAGCGGGCCGTGGGATTCCGGGCGCGCTGCCTTCAGATCGTTGAACCAGACGGCCAGGCCGTACACGGTGACGAGCATGCCGATCGTGGCGATGATCGGCCATTTGCTCTGGGCCGGAACGTAATAGTGCTCATGAGTTGCCATTTATTGTTCTCCTTATCGGGCACGCTCAACCGCCAGTGTTTACAGCCACCGGTGGATGTCGGGCGGTGATATCGAACAGCGTGTAGGACAGCGTCAGGTGCTTCACATCCTTGGGCATGTCGCGGTCAACAATGAAACGCACCGGCATCTCGATCTGCTGACCGGGCTGCAGCACCTGCTGGGTAAAGCAAAAGCATTCGGTCTTGTGGAAATACGCCGCCGCATTGCTTGGCGCGATGCTCGGCACGGCTTGCGCACTCATCGGTTTGTCGGTGGGGTTGCGGGCGATGAAGATCATCTCGTTCACCGCGCCGGGGTTGGCCGTCAGCTCGTCGTGCTTTGGGTAGAAGTCCCACGGCATGTCGGCGGTGTTGGTCGACAAAAACTGCACGCGCACCTGGCGGGAGGTGTCGACCACCTGCTCGCCCTCGTACTGCCCACCGGTCTTGCCATTGATGCCGAAGGCTTTGCACATCACGTCGTAGATCGGCACCAGGGCAAACCCGAAGACAAACATCGCCACTACCACCGCGAGCAGGCGGGTGACGAGTTTTTTCAGCGAGATCGAGTCAGCCATGATTTTCAGCCTCTCCCACAGTCATTTGTGCAGGGCAGAAATTGTTCATTTCACTTCCGGCGGCGTAGTAAAGGTGTGATACGGCGCCGGTGACGGCACGCTCCATTCCAGACCTTCGGCGCCATCCCACGGTTTGGCCGGTGCCGGCTCGCCGCCTCGGATGGTCTTGATCACGATGAACAGGAAGAAGATCTGCGTGGCGCCGAACATGAACGCGCCGATCGAGGAGACCATATTGAAGTCGGCGAACTGCAGGTTGTAGTCCGGAATCCGCCGCGGCATCCCCGCAAGGCCCACGAAGTGCATCGGGAAGAAGGCCATGTTCATGCCGATGAACGACAGCCAGAAATGCAGCTTGCCGAGGGTTTCGTCGTACATGTGGCCGGTCCACTTCGGCAGCCAGTAATAGGCCGAGGCGAAGATCCCGAAGATGGCCCCCGGCACCAGCACATAGTGGAAGTGCGCGACCACGAAGTAGGTGTCCTGATACTGGAAGTCCGCCGGGGCGATGGCCAGCATCAGCCCGGAGAACCCGCCGATGGAGAACAGGATCACGAACGCCACGGCAAACAGCATCGGCGTCTCGAAGGTCAGCGAGCCTTGCCACATGGTGCTCGCCCAGTTGAACACCTTGACCCCGGTGGGCACGGCGATCAGTAGCGTGGCGTACATGAAGAACAGCTCGCCCACCAACGGAATGCCGACCACGAACATGTGGTGCGCCCAGACAATGAACGACAGGAACGCAATGCTCGCCGTGGCGTAGACCATCGAGGTGTAGCCGAACAGCGGTTTGCGCGAGAAGGTCGGGATGATCGAGCTGACGGCGCCGAACGCCGGCAGGATCATGATGTACACCTCGGGGTGGCCGAAGAACCAGAACACATGCTGGAACAACACCGGGTCACCGCCACCGGCGGCACTGAAGAAACTGGTGCCGAAGTGGATGTCGAGCAGCCGCAGGGGCACGCACCCGGCCCGCCGCGGCGTCGCCGCGCGGAGCGGGGC